>JAEVYR010000487.1 GCA_023392645.1 Chloroflexota bacterium
ACGAAGCCAAGCACGGCGCCGTAGACGAGATGAGCGACCAGGTTGCCGATGAAGGGCATCGGACCAGCGCCCAGGTCGGCGCCGAGGAAGCCGGCGTCCATCAGCGGGAACACCACCGCGACCGACAGCGCGAACGGGATCAACGCGAACAACATGCCCTTGGCGATGCCGGCGGTGTCGAACATCGGCTCGATGAAGCGGCCGTAGATCAGCGCCCACGCCACGCCGATCACGAGGTTGAGCACGAGCCCGATCAGGAACGCATCGCCGACGCGGTCGATGATCCGGTTGTGCGAGAGGTTTTCCATCCATTGGGCGAACTGGCCGCCGGTGGGGTCGCCGATCGCGTCCGCCAGCAGGTAGGAGCCAGCCAGAACGACCGTCATGGCGAACGTCGCGATGAATCCGGCCAGCACGCTGATGCGGATCCAGTCCATCCGGGAACCGGCATCGGTGCGCGTCGTGCGAGTGGCGTAATCCTTCATCCTGCCGCTCCTCTTCACGTTCGGCGAATATGCGATGTACCGTCAGGATACATGCCGGCTTGACGGGATTGGTATCCATAGGCACCGGACGTTATCCGCGGGCCAGCATGGTTCGTGCCAGTCGCTGCCCGGATGCCGGGTTGTGAAGAATCGCACTTGACACCGCCCGCGGGGGCCGCGTAGCATGGTCGGCAACAAGTGAAGAGCACTGCCTTATCCAGAGAGGTGGAGGGAATCGGCCCTGTGAAGCCCGGCAGCCTGCGACGCGAATACGCGCGTAAGGTGCCAACTCCGGCAGAGAGATCTGCAAGATAAGGGATGGCGAGGATACACGCCCCCCTGCATTCGTGCGAGGGGTGTTTGTTGTACGCCATACCGGTCCGGAGTATCCCCTCTCCTCGACGCTGAACGAAAGCGAGAGGGTGGACTGTGACCGCCCCCCACCGAATCCACGACAACCAAACGCATCGCGCCACGCGCGCATCCGAGCGCTCGGCCCCGTCCAGAAGATGGGGGACCCATCGCGGTGATCTGGGGGGTACTCCCCGATGTCGCGACGATGGCCCGCCTCGTAGCATGCAGCCAGGTGGTTCGCAGTGACGCATCCGGGCATCCGGGGGAGTCAGGCGACCGGAGTCCGGCCAGGTTCGAGAATGGCCACCGACGCGATTCGGCAATCGCAGGAGCAGGATGGTTCGTGACTATGCCGACTGACCCCGCACCAACACAACCCGGCCGCACCGGGCACCTGCGGGTCATCCGTAACGATTACCCGCACCGCAACGACGGCGTGCTGCGCCACACCGCCATCGGCCCGCTTCAGCTCGAGCTCGGCGGCCATCTCGATGACGTCACCGTCGCGTGGCGCTCGTGGGGCCGGCTCAACCAGCGCGGCGACAACGCCGTGATCGTGCTGCACGCGCTGACCGGTGACAGCAACGCCGGCGGCGAGGGCGGCTGGTGGGAGCCGGTGATCGGCCCTGGCAAGCCGCTCGACACCGACACCCATTTCGTCCTCTGCAGCAACATCCTCGGCGGCTGCCAGGGCACCACCGGCCCGGCCTCGATCGATCCGTCCACCGGCCGCCCGTGGGCGATGCACTTCCCGCTGATCACGATTGGTGACATGGTCACCGCTCAGCGCCGGCTGGTCGAGTCGCTCGGCATCACCGCGGTCGTGCCGATCGGCGGCTCGATCGGCGGATTCCAGGCGCTGGAGTGGGCCACCCGGCACGCCGACCTGGCACGCGGCACCGCCGTCATCGCCGCCAGCGGCGCGCTTGGCGCCCAGGGCATCGCCCTGCACGGCGAGGTCGGCCGGCGCGCGATCATGTCCGATCCCGCCTGGTACAGCGGCGACTACGCCCAGCACGACGCCTTTCCCGAGCAGGGGCTGGCGATCGCGCGGATGGCGGCGATGGTCACCTACCATAGCCGCGAGAGCCTCGGCTCGCGCTTCGGGCGCACGCCGGCCAGCCGCCCGGTGCTCTACCCGGGCATCGGCCCGACCTTCGATGTCGAGGGCTACCTGCACTATCACGGGCAGGCGCTGGTGCAGCGGTTCGACGCCAACAGCTACCTCTATCTCACCCGTGCGATGGACATGTACGACGTCGCCCGCAACGGCGACGAGGAAACGTGGCTGCGCGAGGTCACCGCACCCATCCTGCTCGTCGGCATCAGCAGCGACTGGCTCTTCCCGCCCGACGATATCCGCACCCTGACCGCCAACCTCCAGCGCCTCGGCGCCGACGCAACATACCGTGAGATCGACTCGCCCAACGGCCACGACAGTTTCCTCAAGGACTGGGATCAGCTCAACGGCATCGTCGCGCCGTTCGTCGAACGGCTGGACCGCGCCTCGTGGTCGGCCGGGGAGCGGTCGTCATGACGAACCGATCGCCGGCTGAGCGGGCGCACCCCCGAGCCCGCGAGCTGTTGATGCCCTGCGGGGCAAAAACGACATGGCAACCCCGGACCCGGCAATCATCACGCGTACATGACCATCGAAAGGTCAATGAAAGGACACAGCAATGACCGACGTGCTCGAACAGACCCAGGAAAAGACGCTCGGCTTTGAGACCCGCGCCCTGCACGCCGGGCAGGATCCTGATCCGACCACCGGCTCGCGCGCCGTGCCGCTCTACCAGACGACCTCGTTCGTCTTCAACGACACCGAGCAGGCCGCCAACCGCTTTGGCCTGCGTGAGCTCGGCCCGATCTACACGCGGCTTGGCAACCCGACGACCGAGGTGCTCGAGCAGCGCGTGGCCGCGCTCGAAGGCGGCACGGCGGCGGTCGCGTTCGCCTCCGGCCAGGCGGCCGAGACCCTGGCGATCCTCAATCTCGCCGGCGCCGGCGACGAGATCGTCTCCACCACCAGCCTCTACGGCGGCACCTACAACCTGTTCCATTACACCTTCCCGAAGATCGGGATTACCGTGAAGTTCGTCGAGCCGAACGCCGAGGCCGTCGCCGCGGCGATCACCGACAAGACCAAGGCGGTCTACTCGGAGTCGGTCGGCAACCCCGATCTCAAGACGCTCGACATCCGCGCGGTCGCCGATGTCGCCCACGCCGCCAATGTGCCGCTGATCATCGACAACACCATCCCCAGCCCCTACCTGATCCGCCCCATCGAGCACGGTGCCGACATCGTGGTGCATTCGCTGACCAAGTTCATCAGCGTGAACGGCACCTCGATCGGCGGCATCATCGTCGACGGCGGCACCTTCGACTGGTCGGCCTCCGGGAAATATCCGGCGCTGTCCGAGCCGCGGCCGGATTATGCCGGCATTGTGCTGCACGCCACCTTCGGCAACTTCGCCTTCGCCATCGCCTGCCGGGTGCTGGGCCTGCGCGATTTCGGCCCGGCCATCTCGCCGTTCAA
>JAEVYR010000149.1 GCA_023392645.1 Chloroflexota bacterium
TCCCGGCTGCCGCGGCGGCAGCAAGGGCGACCTTGCTGCGGGTTCGCGGGGTGCCGGAGCGGGGAACGCCCCGCTCCGGCTTCTGAATCAGTTCGTGATCCAGAATCGCGCTACTGCACCTCGGTCCACGTCCAGGGGATGCTCCAAAGGTAGGTGTATCCGTTCGGGTAGAAGTTGTGCAGCGTGTTGCGGTGACCGGTGACCGTCTGGCGGAAGACCAGGATGCCGGCGACCGCTTCATCGTTCACGATGTTCGACGCCTCGATCAGCAGATCGACACGGGCGTCCGGATCGAGCGTCTTCTCGGCGAGGGTATCGAGCTCGTCGTACTTCGGGTTGCAGTACTGGAACGAGTTGAACCCCTGCGGGCGAAGCGCGTCGCAGCGGAACATGACACCCTGCCCGCCGTCGATGCTCCACTGGAAGCCCCAGACAACCGCCTGGTGCGTGAAGGTGTCGACCGCGTCCGTGAGGGTCTGGAATGGCACGGCCTTGAGGACAGGGTCCATGCCGATGTTCTTCCAGGCTTCCTGCATGAACGGGAGCTGCTGCGTGTAGGTGGCGACGCCTTCGGTGTAGAGCACCTCGAAGGTCATCTTGACGCCATCCTTGTCACGGATGCCGTCGCCGTCGGAGTCGACCCAGCCGGCCTCATCGAGGAGCTGGTTGGCCTTGTCGACATCGTAGTTGTAGATCGTGTTGGTTCGATCCGGCGCGTAGGCAACGGAGAGGACCGGCTGCGTGCCGTCCGCCTGGATGGCGTAGCCGTTGTAGACCTCTTCCGCAAGAAGCTTGCGGTCGATCGCGTACATCATCGCCTGGCGAACCGGAATCTCGTCGAAGAACGGGGTATCCGGGTTCTTGTGGTTCAGGCTGAAGTAGTTGAGGCTCGTCGTGTCGTAGGCGAGGAGCGTGAGGTCGTCGCGGCCTTCGAGGCTCGGGGCGTCCGCGAACGGAACGTCGGTGAAGTCGATCTCACCCTTCTCCAGCGCCTGCAGTGCCGAGGCGTCCTCAGCGATCACGCGGAACACGAACTGATCCATCACCGGCACAGCGGTGGTGTCCCAGTAGTCGGGGTTCTTGTCGAGCGTGACGCTCTCACCGATCACGCGCTCCTTGAACAGGAACGGACCGGTTCCGACCACCAGCTCCGGCACGAGGCCGGTGCTCGGGTCAGCGCCACCCCAGTCAGCAGCCGGGATATCCTGCCAGATGTGCTTCGGCATGATGGCGACGAGGCCCACGGTGTTTTCGAGGAACGTGGCCCACCAGTCGTTGGCGACGATCTCGAACGTGTGATCGTCCACCGCGCGGTAGGAGTCGAGCATAAGCTCCACCGAGCTGCGCCGCGGCGAGAGACCGTTCGGGTCCATGGTGATGTCGAACGAGAATGCGACATCGGCGGCGGTGAACGGGGTTCCGTCGTGCCAGGTGATGTCGGGGTTCAGGTGGAACGTGTAGGTGTAGCCGTCCTCGGCCAGCTCCCAGGAATCGGCGAGACCCGGGGTGAACGAGCCGTCGACCGGGCTGGTGCCGACGAGGAATTCGTAGACGAGGCCGGAGACGCGCGCGGTGTACACATCGCTCGCCAGCAACGCGTTCATGTTCTCGACGTCGCTCGTCTCACCGTAAATGACGATCCCGCCGGTCTGCTCGGGGTCGGTGAGGTCGAAGTTTTCCTTGATCGATGCCAGCGCTTCCTCGCGCGTCACCGACAGCACGCCGGTCTTGATTTCCGGACGCTGACCGGCTGGGCTCGCGCCGGCCTCAGGAGTGGCATCCTGGGCACCCGCCGTCCCCGCGAGGATCCCGGCGGCACCGACCGAAATGCCCAACGCCGTCGCATGACGGATGAATCCGCGCCGGCTGAGCTCGCCATTGCGGAACTTCTCAACGAGTACGTCGATCCGGGTACGATCCATTCGTGACCCCTCCATGTGTGTGTTTCGACACCGCACCGTTGCGATGCCGGTCCTGCGTGCAGGACATCGATCTTGCGTCCAACCTTGCAGCGTCGTGTTCGCGTCGTGTGCGATGCCGGTTCCGCATCTCGCCGCCGAACCGGGCTCGTTCACAACGTGCCACGAATGACAGGGTGGACTTCTGCCGCTATCCTAAAAGAATTGCGGCACAACCGTCAAACTTCGCAATCGCGTTGCCACCGATTTTGGGCATCTTTCCATCATCGGGTCCTGTACGGACGCTGTCAAGAGGTCATTTCGGCAGTTCGCCGCGATGTTGATGACGAAATGCACGTCCCAATCACTGTGAGGTCGATGTGCAGGGAACTCCGCCTCGCCATGGCTCCGACAATCGTGGTGCGTCACTGCCGGCGACCATCGCGGTGCTGCTGGTCACGCTGATCCTCTCGGCACTCATCACTTCCGTTGCCCTGATCGCGTCCGACCGGCTCGATCGGCCGTCACTGATCGTCTCCGACATGTCGCTCCCCACCATTGTCGTTCAGGTCGATGGAGCGGTCGCTACACCGGGCACCTTCCGGCTGCCGGGCGGCGCTCGCCTCGACGATCTCGACAGCGCGGCCGGCGGATTCACCGCGGAGGCGGATCTCACTGCGTTGAACCTCGCGGCTCGGATCGGCGATGGGGAAGTGGTGCGCATTCCGGCTCGCTCGACCGCGGCGCCGACCACCGAGCCCGCCGGCACCGCGACCGCGATCACGCGCGTCAACCTCAACACCGCGACGTCCGACGAGCTCACCGCGCTGCCCGGTATCGGACCGGTGTTGAGCGAGCGAATCGTCGCCTGGCGCGATCAAAACGGCCCGTTTACGTCACTCGATCAGCTCGTCGAGGTGGAGGGGATCTCGTCCCGGCTGCTCGACGAGCTGCGCCCTCTGGTTACCCTCGATGGGTAACCCCTGGCTGCTCATCGTCTCCGCCGGCGTCACGATCGGTGCCCTGGCCGGCCTCCCGGGCGTAGTCGCCTGGATCGTCTTTGTCGGCATCGCCACGCTTCCCGGCCGAGGCTCATGGCTCACCGTCGTCGCGATCGCGGCCATCGCCGGCGGCGTTGGCGCCGCTCGTGTTGCCTTCGACGCCACGTCGCCGCTCGCGCCGCCGGTGGTCGAGAGCGTCGCCGCCGAGGTGACCGTGCGGTCGGTTCCGCAATCCGGTCCAAGTGGCCCGCGCGCGGTCGCCAGCGTCGAGCGGATCCAGTCGCCGGATGGTCGGTGGCAAGGGGCCGAGGGCGACGTGCTCATTCTGTTGGGTGACAACGCTCCCGAGCTTCTCGGCAAGGGCGACCGCCTCCGGTTGCGATGGTCCGTCTCCGCGGACGACGGTTCGGGGTTCGCGAGCTTTGTGCGGTCGACGGGAGCGAGCGGCTGGGCGAGCGTCTTTTCGGTCTCGGTCATCGAGCGTGGCGACAGCGTGACGACGCCCATCACGCGGCTGCGAACGCTGATCACGCG
>JAEVYR010000161.1 GCA_023392645.1 Chloroflexota bacterium
CCGCCTCGGCCCGGTTGGCGCCCGCCGCGGAAGCCGGGAATTGATTCGACCGGCGTGCGTTTCCGTTCTCTCGCGGCCCCGTGCCGCCACGAAGCGCTCCTCATCAGAGGTGGCGGCTTACTCGCCCGCATTGAGTTGGCAAGCATACAGGGGTTCCCCAGATGTCCAGGTACTTGATCCGCCGCCTCCTCGGCCTGATCCCGCTCTTGCTGGGCATCTCGTTCATCATCTACGCCCTCCTGAACATCGTGCCGGGCAGCCCGGCGACCCAGTACGAAGGCAACCCGAACCTCCGACCCGAGGACCGTCAGCAGATTCTCGAAAATCTCGGGCTGGACGATCCGTGGTACGTCCGGTACTTCAGCTGGCTCGGCAACGTTTTCCAGGGTGATCTCGGCAATAGCTACATCAATTTCGTGCCTGTCCTCGACACGCTCAAGGCGGCGCTGCCGAACACGTTGATTCTGAGCATCACGGCCCTGATTTTCGCGCTGTTGCTGTCCATACCCATCGGTATCGTCTCTGCCGTCAAGAGGAACAGTCTCTTCGACCGTATTGCGACCATCACCTCTGTCGCGTTCTTCTCAATTCCTTCGATCTGGCTCGGTCTCCTGCTGATCATCCTCTTCGCGGTCAAATTCGACGAATGGGGCTTCTATTCCTTGCCGACGTCCGGAACACGGGACTTCCGCGGGGGTGGCGACTTCATTGACCGAGTCGAACACCTGATCCTGCCCGCGTTCACGCTGGGCGTGGTGCAACTGGCCGGGTGGACGCGCTACATTCGCGCCTCCATGCTGGAAGTGATCCGCCAGGACTACATGCGCACCGCGGAGGCCAAGGGGCTTCGCGAGCGCGTGGTGCTGATGACGCATGGCTTCCGCAACGCCGTGCTGCCGCTGGTGACGCTGATCGGACTTACGATCCCGGACCTGTTCGGCGGCGCGCTGATCGTGGAAAACGTCTTTGGGTACCCAGGCGTCGGCCAGGTGACCATCGACGCATTGAGCTCCAGCGACTACTCCGTCGCGATGGGCGCAATCATGATGCTCGCCTTCCTCACGGTTCTGGGGAACCTGCTGGCGGACATCCTGTATGGCGTCATGGATCCGCGTGTGAGACTCGATTGACGTCCAAGTACGAGTCCTGAACCGTCGCGCTCCACAACACCAGACGAGGCCGAAATGGCAAGTGCAGAATCCACGCAAGCAGCACCCAAAGACCAGAAATCGCTGAGAGACGCGCTCGACCGCAATGTGGTGCGCTCCACTCCCGGCTTCTACCGGCGTGCCTGGTCCCGATTCAAGAAGGACAAGGTCGCGGTCGTCGCGCTCGTCATCGCCGTGATCATCCTTATTTTCTCGTTCTCCGCGCCGCTCGTTTCGCAGATCACGGGATACAGCTACGAAGCGAGTGACCTGCGCAGCAAGCTCCTCGCTCCGGGCGAGCAGGGTCACCTGCTGGGCACCGATGGCAACGGTCGGGATATCCTGACTCGCCTCGCCTACGGCGGCCGCGTGTCGATGATGGTCGCGCTGCTCGCGCTTGCCTCCGCGTTCACGATCGGTGCGGCGGTGGGCTCGATTGCCGGATACTACGGCGGCATCATCGATTCCCTGCTCATGCGGTTTGTCGATATCGTCATCGCCATTCCCGGCATCACGCTGCTGCTGTTGTTGAGCGTGTGGTTCAATCCTGGGCCCGTCGGGCTCGCGTTCGTGATCGCCGCGCTCGCCTGGACGGGTGTCTCGCGCCTCATCCGTGGCGAGGTGCTGTCACTCCGGCAACGGGAGTTCATCGACGCCGCGCGGGTCACCGGTGCATCGAACAGTCGAATCATCATGCGGCACATCTTTCCGAACGTTATCTCGATCGCCATCGTGTGGATGTCGCTGGCGTTGCCCGGTCTCATCTTGTACGAGGCGACCCTCTCCTACCTCGGCTTCGGTGTCGCGATCCCGGTGCCGTCCTGGGGTAACATGCTCGAAGAAGCCAAGAACTTCTATCGGGATTCCTGGACGTTCGTGTTCATTCCCGGATTCGCGATCTATCTCGCCGCGCTTGCCTTCAACCTGATCGGCAACGGCCTGCGCGACGCGCTCGATCCGCGTCTCAACGAGTAAAAGCGCGCACGGCACAATTGATACATCGGTCGATTCAACGGCGGAGACGGACAACCCGAATCCGCCGTTATCGTGCAGGCAACACACAGGAGGACCGGAGCACTCATGGAATGCCCGCAGTGCGGACACATCAACGGAGACAACGACTCGTTCTGCAGCAACTGCGGCGCACGCCTGCAGGCCGGCTCTACCATTCCCCGGCAATTCGATCTGCCGGAGCGACCCGAGCCCCAGGACGCACCTACACCACGCGCGGCGGCTACCGAGCCCGTTCCGGAGGATCCGGCGCATCCCGAGTGGCGCATGGCGTCGCTTCCCGAGGAGGAAGTCGTCCAAAAACGCCGCACCTGGCTATGGGTGCTTGGCGGCATCATCCTCTTGTGCGTTTTGCTCTTTTGCGGCTTCTCGATCTTCCTGATGACCCCGATGGGACAGGATTTCGCGAACGATCTCTCCACCCGGGCGGCGGAGATTTCCACTCCGTAGGCTGGGTCGTCCGCGAGTGGGACCCAGCCGCACGATACGGAATCCGGATGCAGCGACGGTGAAACTCCCTGTACGGGAGAGGCTCGCCCCCACCCTCGTTTGGCCGCGCGTACGAGGTCAGCGCGGTAGCTGGATCCCACGTCCAGGTACAGCGTTCCGGATCGGCATCGACGGATAACGCAACGAGCGCGGGAGGTCAACCTCCCGCGCTCGTTCTGTTCGATCGGTTCCTGAGCGTCGATCAGTAGTCCCGGCGAGGACCACCGCCGCGACGATCGCCCCGCGGTCCACCGCCGCCCCGAGGCGGGCGCGGCGCCTTCGGCTCCGGCATCACCCCGGTCAGGGCCGCCCGGCGAGAGAGGCTGATCTTTCCGTTCGGCGCGACATCAGTCACCATCACGGTGATCTCATCACCGAGATGGGCGACATCCTCGACCTTCTCGACGCGTATCGCCGGATCTTCCGACAGCTCCGAGATGTGAACCAGGCCGTCTCGGCCCGGCCGCAGCTCGACAAACGCACCATAGGGCTGGATGCTCACCACCTTGCCGGTGAAGATCTCGCCCCGTTGCGGCGAAAACTCCTCAGTCAGCTCCTTGATTCGCTTGATCGCCTCGTCGGCGGCAGGCCCGTCGGTCGCCGCGATCGAGACCGAGCCATCGTCCTCGATGTCGATCTTGGTGCCGGTTTCGTCCTGGATCGAGCGGATCATCTTGCCGCCCGGGCCGATCACCGCGCCGATCTTCTCGGGATTGATCTTGATCCGATGCACGCGAGGCGCGAACGCCGACATCTCTTCGCGCGGCGCCGGCAGCGCCTCGAGCATCTTGCCAAGGATGAATTGCCGGCCCGTGTGGGCCTGCTCCAGTGCCTGGCCCATGATCTCGACCGTGATGCCCTTGACCTTGATGTCCATCTGGATCGCGGTCACGCCTTCGGCAGTACCAGCAACCTTGAAGTCCATGTCGCCATAGGCGTCCTCGACGCCCTGGATGTCTGTCAGCACGGTGAAATTGCCCGTGTCGCCGTCGATCACCAGGCCCATCGCCACGCCGGCCACCGGCCGGCTGATCGGCACACCCGCGTCCATCAGCGCCAGCGTCGAGCCACAGACGCTCGCCATCGAGGTCGATCCGTTCGAGCTGACCACCTCGGACACCAGTCGCATCGTGTACGGGAAGTCGTCGACATCCGGAATCACCGCGCCGAGCGCCCGCTCGGCGAGCGCGCCGTGACCGATGTCGCGTCGACTCGGGCCTCGCAGCCGGCGCACTTCGCCGACGCTGTAGGGCGGGAAATTGTAGTGATGAATGTACCGCTTGTTTTCTTCGGGACTGATCGAGTCGAGTCGCTGCTCCTCAGCGGTCGAGCCGAGGGTGACCGAGGTGAGCACCTGCGTCTGGCCGCGGGTGAAGATCGCCGAACCGTGGGCACGCGGCAGGTATGGAGCCTGAGCCCAGATCTGCCGAATCTCGTCCGGCTTGCGTCCATCGGGGCGAATGCCCTCATCGATGATGCCCTTGCGGACTTCCGCCTTGAGCATCGACTGGAAGAGGCTACTGACCTCAGCCGCGGACCAGCGCGGCTCGTCACCCTCGTCGGCTTCAGTGAAGTGATCGACAACCTGCTGCTCGAGATCGCCGGTCGCCTCGACGCGCATGACCTTGTCGGTGTTGCGCACCGCATCGCGCAGCGCGTCGCCGAGGAATGCCTCGATCTCGCCGCGCAGCTCGGTGTTTTCTTCGGGTGGCGTGAACGGCCACTTCTCCTTGCCGGCCTTTTCGACGAGCTCTCGCTGCAGCCCGACGATCGCGCCGATCTGCCCGTGCGCGATGCGGATGGCCTCCAGCATGGTGTCTTCGGCAACCTCGCCGGCCTCACCCTCGACCATCATGATCGCGTCGTCGGTGCCGGCGATCACCATGTCGAGCGAGCCGGATCCGACCTGCTCGTACTCGGGGTTGATGACCAGCTCGCCATCGACGTACCCCATGCGAACCGCGCCGACCGGACCATCCCAGGGGATTGGGGAGATCGACAGCGCCGCCGACGCACCGATGATAGACAGCAAATCGGGGGCGTTCTTCTGGTCCGCGGAGAGCACGGTGATCATCACCTGTACTTCCGACTTGTAGCCTTTCGGGAAAAGCGGCCGGAGCGGCCGGTCGGTCAGGCGCGCCGAGAGAACCGCGTGCTCCGTGGGACGACCCTCCCGCTTGATGAATCCGCCGGGAATCTTGCCGGCGGCATACATGCGCTCCTCGTAGTCCACCGTCAGCGGGAAGAACGGCAGGCTCGATTCCTTTTGCTCGCCTACAACGGTCGCCAGCACCATCGAGTCGCCGTAGCGCACGACGACGGCGCCGTGGGCCTGCTCGGCGAGGCGTCCGGTTTCAAGGGTCAGTGTGCGGCCGTTGATATCGGCGCTGACGCTCGTGATGTTGTTCTGTACCTGTTCGGGAATCATGTGGGGTCCTCCAGACCGCTTGCCAGGTGTTTCATGATCCGCGCCGCCGCCCGGCGACGCGCGTCCCTGTTCTCGTGGCGATCGGTCTTGAGGAACTGGCCCAGGGTGACGCGCCAGGCGCCTCACGCTGCCCCAATACCTCAAAGCCGCGCCATCGGGAGAGATCATTTCCTTTCACGCAAGACGAATGCCCAGCGTCCACGATGGACCTGGGCATCCCTCTCATCGACAATCGTCGCAGCCGAAGACCGCCGCACTGTTGTTTCCGGTACTCGCGGCCTCCGACGGTCTGGGCACTAGCGCCGCAGGCCGTGACGGGCGATGACGGCGCGGTAGCGCTCGACGTCGTTCTTGCTCAGGTAGGCGAGCAGCCGGCGCCGGCGACCAACCATCTTCAAGAGACCGCGGCGCGAGTGATGGTCGTGCCGGTGCTCGCGGAGATGCCCGGTAAGCCCATTGATGCGCTCGGTCAGGATCGCAATCTGCACCTCGGGCGAACCAGTGTCGCCTTCGTGCGTCTGCGACGTCGAGATAATCTGCTCTTTCTGTTCTTTCTGCAACGCCATGCTTCGGGCGCCTCCTCAGGATTGCCCCGCATCGGGACGGTTGTTCGGTGTCTGCATTCGGAACACACGGAAAAACGCCCGTGGCGATGGCGTTTACGCGGGAGAGTATAGCACGCGCCTCCCTCTTGCTGCCGGCCCACACGATTGGTGCCCCGATCAGGCGGTACACTACCCTCTGGAATCGATGGCTCGATGCGTACGTGCACGGCATGAGCCGCCTCCCAATCATGGAAGGAACACAGGAATGCTGGGTGTCATCGGCGGGAGCGGGCTGTACGACCTGCCGGGAATCGAAGGAAGCGAGACGATCGAGCCGACAACGCCGTACGGACCGCCCAGCGGCCCGATCACACGCGGCGCGATCGCCGGGAACTCGCTCTGCTTCCTTCCGCGTCACGGTCCGGGGCACCGGCTCGGGCCCAGCGAGGTTCCCTACCGCGCCAATCTTCATGCGCTCAAGCAACTCGGGGTGACGCATTTGCTCAGCGTCAGCGCGGTCGGCAGCCTTCGAGAGCACCTGGCACCCGGCGCGATGGTGCTGCCCGACCAAATCGTCGACCGCACCGTGAGCCGCCCGCGCACCTTTTTCGAGAACGGGGTCGTCGCCCATGTCTCGCTGGCGGACCCGTTTTGCCCGACCTTCCAACGGGATATCGCCGATGCCGCCGCGAGCGCCGGGATCGACACCGTCACCGGCGGCACCTACATCTGCATCGAAGGGCCACAGTTCTCCACCCGCGCCGAGTCGAGCCTCTACCGGCAGTGGGGAGCCGACGTCATCGGCATGACTGCCATGCCCGAGGCCCGGCTGGCACGCGAAGCGGGTCTCTGCTACGCGATCCTCGCCACCGTGACCGACTATGACGTCTGGCACGACACGGAAGCCGATGTGAGCGTCGAGAGCGTGATGCGCATTCTCGCGGCAAACGTGGAGCGCGGACGCCAGACTGTCGCCGCACTGGCGAAGAGCTCGCTCAGCGCCTGCGAACATACCTGCGCGACCGCACCGGCGGCGGCGATCGCCACCCATGCCGACGCGATCCCTCCCGCGCAACAACCGCTCATCGATCTGCTCGCCGGCCGCTCCCCCGGCGCCGGCTGACCCATGGCCGCCCGATTCCGCCCGACATTCCGTGGCACCGAGCTCTGGCTCCTCCTGTTTCCGGCGATGATCGCCGTGATCGGGGCGGCGATCATCGTGCTCGTGCCCCGCGCCACGCTCGATTGGGCGTGGTCGGAGATGTGGGTCGGGCTCGCCTTCGCCGCCGCTGTGGCGGTGATGAGCGTCTCGCTTGGCCTTCGCGGCTTCCGGGGCGACCAGACGATCCTGCCGATCACCGCGATGATCGCGCTGCTGGGGCTCCTGATGATCCAGCGGCTGCAGCCCGACCTCGCCGAGATCAGCGACGCCTACGCCGGTCTTGCCCAGCGCCACCTGATGTACCTGGCGGCCGGACTCGCGATCATGTGGCTGGTGGCGATGCTGCTCGGGCCGATCGGCCTGATCCGGTGGCTGCAACGCTATCGCTACCTCATCATCCTCGCCGCGATCGCGCTTCAGCTTTCGACCTTCTTTCTCGGCACCGAGGTCTATGGCGCCAAGTTGTGGATCGAAATCGGGCCCATCCAGATCCAGCCTTCCGAGATCGTCAAGCTGGCGCTGGTCGCGTTTCTGGCGAGCTACCTCGACGAGAACCGCGACCTGCTCGCCTCCGGCTGGCGCGTCGGGCCGCTCACCCTGCCCCCCATCCCCTACCTGATCCCGATGGGCGTGATGTGGGCCGCCTGCCTGCTGACGCTGGTCGTGCTCAACGATCTCGGCTCGGCGCTGCTCTTCTTCGGCATCTTCCTGACCATGCTTTACGTCGCCACCGGCGGCATCGTCTACGTCGCCGTAGGACTCGGTTCGTTCGTGCTCGCCGCCTACGGCGCCTGGCTGACGCTCGATCGCATCGGCATCCGCGTGCAGAACTGGCTCAATCCGTGGAAGGATCCGCTCGGCGTCGGGTACCAGCCGATCCATTCCGACTACGCCCTCGCCAGCGGCGGTGTCTTCGGGGTCGGACTTGGCTACGGATCGCCAACCTACATCCCCGAAGTACAGACCGACTACATTTTCTCGGCCATCGGCGAGGAGCTCGGCCTGCTCGGGGCGCTGGCGGTGATCTGCCTCTACCTGATCTTCGTCGTGCGCGGATTCACGATCGCGCTGCGGGCGCGAGACGGCTACATCCAGCTTTTCGCCGCCGGGCTCAGCTCGATCATCGCGGTCCAGACCATCATCATCGTCGGCGGGGTCACCCGCATCATTCCGCTCACCGGCATCACGTTGCCGCTCATTTCGTACGGCGGCAGCGCGTTGCTGACCAACTTCGCGCTCGCCGGCATGCTGCTCTACGTGTCCGGCCTGCCGAAACGCGCCTGACACACGCCTACCCGACTCCATCGCTGGAGGCTCCATGCCCGTCATCGTCCGCGTCATCGCCGCGCTCGCCAGTCTCGGCCTCATCGCCTGGGGCCTCTACGCCATCGACGATGTGTCCGACGCACGCTGGCTCTCCATCCTGGGGGTGGCATGGTTGCTCCTGCTCGTCGCCAGCTACGTGCGCCTGCCGGCAATGCCGACGTTCTCCCGCTCGCTGATCCGGACCGCGCTCGTGTTCGCCACGGTCATCGCGATCATCTCGGTCCAACTCATCCGGATTCAGGTCATCAACCAGGATGACATCGTCTACCGCACCGCGTTGACCGCCGACAGGACAGACGCGATCGCCAACCCGCGTGTGGTGCTGACGCCGCTGGAGACGCAGCGCGGCGAGATCGTCGACCGTGACGGCACCGTCATCGCCGGCACCGTCCAGGAGGGAGATCATTACTACCGTTCCTGGCCCAACCCGGCGACCGCCTACGTCGGCGGCTACTACTCGCCGTTCCTGATCGCCTCGTCGGGGCTCGAAGCCACCTATGCCGACGTGCTCGGCGGCCAGGCGGGCAACAACCCGCTCACGCGCCTGCTGCGAAACCTGCTGCACCAACCGCAGCAGGGCTCTCACCTCAAACTCACGCTCGATGCGGACCTCCAGACCTCCGCGCAGGACATGCTCGGCTCGCAAAAGGGCGCGGTCGTCGTGATCGAGGTCGAGACCGGCAACGTCATCGTGATGGCCAGCAGCCCGGCCTACGACCCAAACCGGCTGTTCACCACCTCGCCCTCCGAAAACCCGGTCGCGCAAGCCTACTGGGACACGCTCGTCACCGACCCGGACGCTCCACTCGTCACGCGCGCCACGCTGGGCGTCTACACCCCCGGCTCGACCTTCAAGACCGTCACCGCCGCGATCGCGATCGACAAGGGGTACACGGCGCCCGGCGAAATCTACGAGGACGACGGGGAAATCGTGATCGACGGCCGGGTGCTGGTTGAGAACAACCGCCCCGACGAGAGTCGCAGCGAGTGGACGCTCCGTGAGGGGCTGATGTGGTCGCTCAATGTCGTGTTCGCGCAGGTCGGGATGCAGATCGGCGGCAGCGAGTTCTGGGAGGCCGCGATGAAATTCGGGTTCGGGCAGGACGTGCCGTTCGACGTGCCGGTGGCCACCAGCCAGCTCGCGTCTAGCGAAGACTTCCTCGATTCGACCAACGCCGTGGCCGACACCGGATTCGGCCAGGGACAGATTCAGGTGACCCCCTTGTTGATGGCGCTGATCACCAGCGCCTACGCCAACGACGGAAAGATTCCCGAGCCGCGCCTCGTCGACCAAATCCTCTCGCCTGACGGCGACGTGGTGGAGACGTTGCCCTCAGGAACGTGGATGACGCCAATC
>JAEVYR010000189.1 GCA_023392645.1 Chloroflexota bacterium
GGATCGAGGTGTTCGCCGCGCCCGCGCGCGACCATCGCACGCAGCAGATCCGCCTCGCTTGCCGGCGCGAGCACCACCATCCGCAGCGCGCCGGTGGCGACGAAGCCGCGAAGGTCGGGATGGTCCAGCAGGCTGGGCAGGATGCCGTCGCCTTCGACCACCGCGGGGTCGCCTTGAACGATGTGGTTGCCGGTGACGACTGCGATCGCCTCGGTCATCGCGTTGCCGGTGGCGACGAGGGCATCGGCGAGGCGCTCGGCCGGCAGCGTCCAAAGATCGGGCGTGCGCAGGAAGAAATAGAGGTCGTCGTTGATGGAATCGTCGGTCAGGCGAGCGTCGCTGTACTGAAGCGCGAGGCGGAGGTCATCGACCTGCACCCAGGCGACGTCGAGCTCGCGGCTGATCGCCTTGGCGGCGGTCGTCTTGCCGGTGCCCGATGCCCCGGCGATCAACAGCACCGACCAGTCAGGCATCGTCATCGATGACCTCCGCCAACATCGCCTTCAGCGCGTGCAGCCCGTCATCGCCGAGGATCGTGCGGTACTCGCGTTCCAGCGCCTGCACGACGTCGACACCGACATGGAGAAACGCGAGCCCGGGTTCGGTGAAGCGAACGAGCTGGGCGCGACCGTCGGCCGGATCCGGGACACGCTCGACCAACCCCTGCGCCTCGAGCTCGGCGACGAGCTTGCCCATCCCCTGCTTCGTCATGCCGGCCCGCTGCGCCAGCACGGTCGAGCGCGTGCCGCCGGCGTCGAGATGCGGCAGCAGGTCGATGTGCCGCAGTGTGATGCCCGGATACCCTCGCGCGTGGAACATCGCCGCCGCCCGCGCGCTGAACGCGCGGTGCGCCCGCAGCAGCAGGCGCCCGACGTGCTGCTGCCGCAGCATTTGCATATCCCCGTCCGTCACCATCACATCGCTCCCCGTTGACATCTTCGTCAACCATGTTTACCATATGCATTGGTCAACCAGATTGACTGTATCAACCGACTCGCCCAATGTCGAGCTCTCACCCGGAGAAACCCCATGACCGTGATTCGATTCGACTCTCTCGATTTCGCCGACTCGCCCAACGGCAACGCCAGCGCCCCGATCGCGACCGCCAGCGGCGGCGCGAGCGAGGTCAGCATCATCCGCCAGCGCCAGCAGCCTGGCGGCTTCAACCCCTCCCACACGCACGACCGGGAAGAAGCGCTGGTGCTGATCGAGGGAACGCTCGATGTCACCGCGCACGGCGAGACGCACACGCTCGGCGCGGGCGATACGATCGTGATTCCGGCGAACACCGCCCATCAGATCCGCAACGCCGGCAACGACGCGGCGGAGTGGTTGCTGGTCGCGCCGGCGGGATACCGCTTTTACCGGGAGTCGGGCGAGGACGCGACCCCGGCCTGGTCACACTGACCGGCCGGCGGGAGCTCGTAGCGCATCAGTCGCAGCCGCCAGCCGGGCATCATCGGCGGCTCCCAGTCGGCGATCTCGACCGTGTCGGCGCCCATGCGCAGGTAGAACGGCTCGGCGTTGGGGTCGGCATCGAGGGTGATGACGCTCGCGCCGAGGTCCCGCGCGGTGGCGACGGCGTGCTCCCACAGTGCCCGGCCGATGCCCCGCCCGGCGCGGTCCGGCTCGACAAACATGCGGGACAGCTCGATCTCTGGCGGATCGCCGCGCAGCATCGAGAAGCCGACCGCGTTGCCGTCCTCCTCCAGCACGCTGACGACGTCGTTGGCGATGTACTCCGGCTCGACCGCGAGCGCCTCCGGCTCCCACACCATGAAGGCGTCTGGGTAGCCCCAGATTTCCCGCGACGCCCGAAATGCGAGCGCACTGAGGACGACGTGCTCGCCCGGCCGGGCAGGCCGAATCGCCCATGCACGTTCGTCCATGGATTGCTGGGTCATGATTCCCCCGATCCGGGCGCGCCGCGAACCGCCCACGCTCGCGCGGCAAGTGCGATCGAGCCATCGCCGGCAGCCGCCAGCGTGGCACGGAGCCGCTCGCGCAGGGCGTCGCGACGCGCCTCGGGCAGCGACATCACGTATCCGGGCGCCGGTCCCTGTCCCGCGACGAATGGGTTCCAGTAGTCGTCGAAATCCCGGAACACGGTCGGAACTTCGAACGTGCGCGTCTCCACCTCGTCCAATCCAGCCTCCCTCCACAAGGTTGCCAGTCCTTCCGGATGCCACCTGGCGGCGAAGCGCCGGCGCTCGTCCAGGTCGGAAGCGGCGGAGTCGAGTGCGGCCGCCGCATCCCAGAACCAGCGCATCATCTCCATGCCCCCCGCATAGTCCCAGACATATGCCGCGACCATTCCCGCCGCGCCCGCCACGCGCGCCATCTCCCGCACCGCCTGAACTGGATCCGGGAAGAAATTCAGCGCGAGTCCCGACACGGCCACATCGAACGAGGCGGCGGGGAACGGCAGGTCGAGCGCGTCACCGATCACGAATCGGGCGCGAGGATCCGGGGTGTGAGCAGCGGCATGGGCGACGAATCGGCTCGTCTGGTCGATGCCGATGATCCCTGCGGGATCGGCGTCGGCCAGGATCACCTGACTCAGCGCGCCCGTGCCGCACCCGACATCGAGCCAGCGACGGGCAGGCAGCGCATCCAGCCAGGCGACGAACTCCCGTGCCACCAGGCGGCTCCAACGCCCGACATAGGCCTCGTAGCCCTCCCCGATCAACCAGGCGTCGTGTCGAGCTGCAGTCCCCATCTCGCAACCGCCTCCGTCACGATCGCCGGCCATCACGCCGCGGCGGGGAAACGCAAAATGGGCGCGGCGGTTGCCGCGCCCGCCTCTTGATCTGGACGGCTCTTCCACGCACCTACGCGTAGGTCGGCAGGAGCTCCGTCTTCGCGAAGTCGAAGAAGCCGTCCTGGTCCGGGCCGATCTGATGCAGGTAGACGTGCTCGTATCCGGCGTCGACGTACTTCTGAATCATCTGATGGTACTTCTCGGGATCCGGCCCGGCAACGACGGATTTCGCCATGACGTCCTTCGTCACCAGCGTCGCCGCCTCCTGGAAGTAGAGCGGCAGCGCCAGCTCCTGCGAGAGCTGCCCCGGCAGCCCGGAGTAGCCCCACACCTTCACCGCCGGCTCCAGCCCCTCGTCCTCGGTTTTCGCCCAGCAGACCTGCATCTCGGCATGCGTCGGCTTGCCCTTGCCGCCGGCTTTCGCGAACGCCTTCGCGGTCGCGGGGTCGGGCGCCGTGGTGATCAACCCGTCGCCGATCCGACCGGCCATCGTCGCCGATTCCTCCCCCGACGCCGCGACGTAGATCGGCGGCAGCTCGTCGGGCAGCGTGTACAGGCGGGCATTGTCGACGGTGTAGTAATCACCGTCGATAGTCTGGTAGCCGCCCTGCCAGAGCTGGCGAATGATCTCGACCGCCTCGGTCAGCATCTCCTGTCGCACCGAAATCGGCGGCCAGTGCTCCCCGGTGATGTGCTCGTTCAG
>JAEVYR010000369.1 GCA_023392645.1 Chloroflexota bacterium
CTCCTATCCCGCGGACGCTCAATCTCGTGCTCTACGGCGACATGCATGTCTCGGTGATCGACGAGCGGCCGCCCGGGCGCATCCCGATCGAGACGCGCCGCTACATCGGCAACGAGCGCGCGAAGGCGTACGATATTGTGCGCGACGAGGTCGACAAGGGCCACCAGATCTTCGTGATATGCCCGCTGGTCGAGGCGTCGGATTCGATCGAGGCAAAAGCCGCGGTCGAGGAAGCGGAGCGATTGCAGCACGAGGTCTTCCCCGAATTGAACGTCGACGTGCTGCACGGCCGAATGTCAAGCAAGCAGAAGGACGCGGTGATGACCGCGTTCCGGGATCGTGAGTTCGATATCCTCGTCTCGACGTCGGTGATCGAAGTTGGCATCGACATCCCGAACGCGACCGTGATGATGATCGAGGGCGCCGACCGGTTCGGTCTCAGCCAGCTCCACCAGTTCCGGGGCCGCGTCGGTCGCGGGGGCAGCAAGAGCTACTGCCTGCTGCTGGCCGACGCCGTCTCTCCGGATGGCGAGCTGCGGCTGGACACGATGGTCGCGACCGACGACGGTTTCGCGCTGGCGCAAACGGATCTCGAGTTGCGCGGTCCAGGGGACTTTCTCGGCGGCACCCGCCAAAGTGGCCTGCCGGATCTCGGGTTCCTGGTCAGTGCGTTCGACACGCGCCTGCTGGACATCGCGCGGAACACCGCGGAGGCAGTGCTGGCCGAGCATGAGGATGTCACCTGGCAGGCATTCCCGCATCTCTACCCACAGTTCCGGGCGTTCTGGGCCACCGCCAGCACCCCGGACGAAGGCAAATCGTGAGAGTGCTACCGCGGATGGCCCTGTCATTTCCGACGCAGCGGCGCAGTCGCGAGGTCGAGACGGCGCTCGCGCCGCGAGACCTTGCGCCCGGAACACAGGAAGTTCCTCGCTCCGCACCTGTCGGGGGCTCCGGCGTCGTATCGTGGCTGTTGACTCCCAGGGATGATCGATTATGCGCGTGATTTCGGGATCGGCTCGCGGCCGCCGGCTGAAAGGTCCGCCCTCGCACGACACCCGGCCCATGGCCGACAAGATCAAGGGCGCACTCTTCAATGCCCTCGCGTCGCTCGAGGTGCAGCCCGAGCGGGTGCTCGATCTCTATGCCGGCACCGGCAACATCGGCATCGAGGCGCTTTCCCGCGGCGCGAGCTGGGCCGATTTCGTCGACAAGGGGCGCGACCAGGTCAACGTGATCCGCGACAACCTCCGCACGACCGGATTCGGCGACCGCGCGCGCGTCCACAAAACAGGTGTCGGACAGTACATCGCCACCAGTACCGCCTCGCCCTACGATTTCGTCATTCTCGACCCGCCCTATGCCGATCCGGACATTCTCCAGACGCTCGATTCGATCGGAGCCAGCCAGTTGGTACAATCTGGCACAATTGTGGTTATCGGGCATTGGCCACGTCTCGACATGCCGGAGCGGCTCGGTCGACTGGAATGCCTGAGAAACCGTTGCCACGGCGACAGTTGCTTCTCGATCTACGAGGTCGTTGACGACGTGGCGCCTTCGGGGGAAGGGGACACTTGCACGCCATGAGGCTCGCCGTCTATCCGGGCAGTTTCGACCCGATCACGAACGGACATTTGGATGTTGCCCTGCGGGCGGCGAAGCTGTTCGACCGGCTGATCGTCTCGGTCTACAGCGGCACCACCAAACCCAACGCGCTGTTCGAGCCCGAGGAGCGGATCACGCTCGCCCGCGAGGCGCTCGCCAATTGTGGCGACCCGAACGCCGCCAACATCCAGGTCGAGACCTTCTCCGGGCTCGCCGTCGAGCACGCTCGCGCGATCGGCGCCGGCTGGATCGTGCGCGGCTTGCGCGCCGTCTCCGACTTCGAGTACGAATTCAAGTACGCGCACATGAACGCACACCTCGACCCCGAGATCGAGGTCGTCTGCCTGATGACCTCGTCGAAGCACTCGTTCATCAGCTCCAGCTTCATCCGGGAGGTCGCCTCGCTGGGCGGGCAGGTCGATGGGCTGGTGCCGGTCAACGTTGCCGAGGCCGTCCACCGGCGCGTTGGCCAGTTGAAGCACCCGCTCTCCGCCCACGGCATGTCCTGACCCGACCCGCAGCAGAAACGGACTCCGCACCGATGGACCACACCACCAGCATGCCCCCCAACCAGGACGGCGCCGTCGACATGCTCTGGCTTGTCGACCGTCTGGAAGAGATGGTCAGCCTCGGCAAGCGCATGCCATTCAGCACCCGCGTCATGGTCGAGGAGGAGGAGTTTCTCCAACTCGTCGATCAGCTCCGGGTGGCGGTGCCCAACGAAATCAAACAGGCGCAGCGCGTCATCAAGCAGCGCGAGCGCATTATCGGCGAGGCGCAGGATGAGGCGGCCGAGATCATCGACCGGGCCCACGCCGAGGCCGACCGGCTCGTCTCCCAAAGCTCGCTGCTGAGCGAGGCGCGGCAGCGCGGCGAGGAGATCCTGCGCCGCGCCGAGGAGGAGCAGCAGCGCACCAAGGGCGAGCTGGACGTCTACGTCCTCAATCAGGCGCAGCTGCTCGAGGACGCGATCGACCGCGGGCTCGCGGTGATTCGCGACGCCGCCGAGGACACCCTCGACGCCCTCGGCGACCTCAAATCCGAGGTCACCCGCCCGCAACCCCGGGACTGAGGCGTACCCGAGCGAAAGCATCCGATCCCCGGCGGTAGCGGCGTCCTTGCGTCGCCTGCTGGCGGACCG
>JAEVYR010000454.1 GCA_023392645.1 Chloroflexota bacterium
TTCGTGGATTGGGTGAAAATGGGGGCGCCTGAAGTGTCGGTCGTCATGTCGTGGTCCCGGTATGCGGCCTAGCCGCGGGGCGATCGCTCGCACCAGTCGCGCGCCAGGCGGCGAAACTGCTCACCGCGGTCGAACTCGTTACGAAACATGCCAAAGCTGGCGCAGCCGGGGGTCAGCGCGATCGTCACCGGCCGCTGCTCAACCGCCAGTGCCGCCGCGAAGGCGTCCGCGAGCGACCCGAACGCCGGCCCGGGATCGATGTCGCGCTCGCGCAGGCGTTCCCGCAGGCGGTCGGTGCCGGAGCCGTCGAGCAGAAGCAGCGGCACGCCGGTGTCGGCAATCGCCGCGGCCATGGGCGAAAAATCGGACGCCTTGTCGGCGCCTCCGGCGATCACCACGAGCGACCGATCACGCTCCGCCAGCAACCTGATCGTCGCTTCGGCCGCGACCGGAGCGGTCGCCGAGGTGTCGTTGATGAACGTCACGCCATCGCACGAGACGACCTGCTCCAGGCGGTTCGGCACGCCGGCGAAGGCCACCAGCGCGGCGGCGATGACATCATCGGGCACGCCGCGGGCGACGGCGGCGGCTGTCGCCGCCAGCGCATTGGCCGTCCCGGTCGGTCCGCCCAGCACGAGTTGCCCCGGACGGTCGAACGCGCGCTCGACCCCCTCCCAGCGCACACGAAGCGTATCACCTTCGACCCACGCCCCATCTCCCTCCGGGGCAGCGCTGCCGAACGGCAACGGGCGCGCCCGCGTTTCGCCCGCCACCTTGCGTGTATCGACCTGATCGGCGTTGTAGACCATCACCGCGGCGGGGCCGAGATGCCGGCCGATCGACCGCTTGGTTTGCGCGTAATCCTCGTAGCCGTCGTAGGCCGTCAGGTGGTCCTCGTGGATATTGGTCAGCACGGCGACCGCCGGGCCGAGCCCGTGCTCATCCATCGCCTCGAGCTGCCAGCTCGACAGCTCAATCACGACCGGCGTCTCCGGCTCAATCCGGTCGAGCGCCGCCAGCGCCGATATGCCCATGTTGCCGGCCACGACGCTCCTGGGGTCCCAGCGCGTCAACATCTCGCCGATCAACGTCGACACGGTCGTCTTGCCCTTGGTGCCGGTCACGCCGATCGCGCGCGCCGGGCAGGCCCGGAAAAAGAGGGACATCTCCATTTCGATCGGCACGCCATGATCGCGCGCCGCGCGCAGGTACTGGGAATCACGCGGCACCCCGGGGTTCCGCACGACAATATCGGCGCCATCAGGCAGGAAATCGTGGATGTCGTGCCCGCCGAGATGGAAGGTCACCGGCAACCCGGCGAGATCCTGCATCGACCCCGCAAGCTCGCTGGCATCGCGCATGTCGGTGACAGTGACGTGAGCGCCCTTTCCGGCGAGATAGCGCGCGACGCCGACGCCACCACCGAGCACGCCCAGCCCCACCAGAGTCACTCGCTTGCCGCGCAGGTCGTCAGCCATCGCCATAGATCGACTCCGTCCACCGGGGCGGACCGCCAGCCCCGCTTTCTCGTACGGGATGAGCTCGTCCCCTCATTGAGCAGGGCCGGGCCAAGCCCGGCCCGAACGCACGTACCTTGTGAGCTCGCTACAGCAGCGCCAGCGCCACGCCGAGCAGACCGGCCATCATCCCGAACAACCAGAACCGCATCGTGATCTGCGTTTCCGACCAGCCGATCAATTCGAAGTGGTGGTGCAGGGGCGTCATCCTGAAGATGCGCTTTCCCCTGGTCAGCTTGAAATAGGCCACCTGCAGCATCACCGAGCCGGCCTCGGCGATGAACACGAAGCCGACGATCGGCAGCAGGAGCCACTGACCGGTCATGAATGCCGCCACCGCCAGCGAGGCGCCTATCGCCAGCGCGCCCGTGTCGCCCATGAACACCTGGGCCGGATGCGCATTGAACCACAGAAAGCCGAGCAGCGCGCCGCACATCGTGAAGCAGAAGGTGACCACACCGAGCTGGCCCTGCTTGTACGCGATGATGCCGTAGGCGAGGAACGCGATCGCGGCGGTGCCGCCGGCGAGCGTATCCAGTCCGTCGGTCAGGTTCACCGCGTTCGCCGCGCCGATGATGGCGAACATCGCGATTGGCACGTAGATCACGCCGATGTCGAACCGACCCAGGAACGGGAAGTAGATGTGATGCAGCCCGAGACCCCAGGGATCGGGCAGGTGCAGGATCGTCGCCGCGCCCGTGGCGAGCACGACCAGCCAGAGCATCTTGAAGCGTCCGGTCATGCCGGTCTTCTGCCCGCCGACGAGGTTCATGCGATCGTCGATCGCGCCGAGGATCGCCGCGGCCACCAGCACCGTGACCGGCAGCAGCATCGAGAGCCGGCCGACCGTGTTGAACACCACGGTGATCACCACCACGGTGGCGCAGATCATCAACCCACCCATGGTCGGCGTGCCGGTCTTGGAGAGATGGGATTCCGGCCCCTCGAGGCGGATCTTCTTGCCGATCCCGTGCTGGCGCAGCGCCGTGATCAGCGGTCGTCCGATGATGACGGTCACCATGAACGACAGCGCCGCCAGCGCCAGCGATACCGCCATGTTCTCGTTGGGATCGGACGGCATCACGCTGACGACGCCGAGCGGAAGGAGCCACGTCATGCGCGCGTCTCCTCGGCGTCGTCAGGGCGCTGCCGCAGGGCGGCCACCACCTCCTCCATCTCCAGCCCGCGCGACCCCTTGATCAGCGCGACGTCACCGCCCCGCAGCTCCTGTTGCAGCGAGGCAATCAGCTCCGCCCTGGCATCCTCCGGAAACGATCGCACCTCCAACAGCGGCCGGTCGCCTCGTGGGGTGGTCCGGGCGGCCTCGGCCAGTGGCTCGGCCAGCTCGCCGTAGGTGTAGAGCAAGTCGACCAGGTCGCCGGCGCGACGACCGACGATCCGGTGCTCCTCATCGCTCACCGCCCCAAGCTCGCGCATCTCGCCGAGAACGGCGATGCGCCGCTGGGC
>JAEVYR010000523.1 GCA_023392645.1 Chloroflexota bacterium
GCCCGCACGCCGATGAACGTCGTCACGGCGTACAGCAGCGCGGCTGCGGTTACCGCCGTGATAGCGGCGTGAACCCAACGGCCGGTCACGGCATCGAGCGACATCGCCAGCAGGCACCAGACCAGCATGCTCCAGATGGCGACGACGGCCCATCGCGGCGCGGCCGTCCGTCCGCTCACCTTGGGGGTGCGCCCGAATGGAATGCGCTCGCCCGTGATCGCCTGGTGCAGGGATTTCAGCACCCCGGCGAGATGGATCGGTACCAGCATCAGGTTGAAGGCGAAAACGCGCGGCAGGTCGGCGATGCGGTAGCCACTGCGGACGAGATCGCGGCCGTAGGCGACGAAATAGGGGAGGGGCAGTACGTAGAGCCACCCGCTTTTCAGCTCGACGTCGAACGGCAACACGAGGAGGACGAGCAGGCCAAGGCTCCCCGTCGCGATCGACGTCAGGTAGTGCATCCGCACGAGGAACGACGGGATGGCCCACCGCGAGTGCGCGCTCGCGACAAGGTGGCGCACCAGTTTCGGCAGGATCAGCAGGCCGCCGTTCGCCCAGCGGCTGCGCTGGATCAGCAGCGACCCGAAGTCGGGCGGCGTCGCGCTCCACGCCATCCGCACCGGCACGTTGTGTAGATCCCAGCCTCGCGAGGCGAGATCGACCGTCGATTCGGTGTCCTCGATCACCGTGCGATCCTGGATGTACCGTGGCACCGTCAGGCCGCCTTCGACCGTCTCGGTGCGGATCTCCTCCAGCGCCCGCTTGCGCAGCAGCGCGTTCGCGCCCACCCAGAAGGTCGCCCGGCACCACGTGAAGCCCTGGTGGATGACGTACTGGATGTCGGTCGTCGCTCCGGCGATTCGCTCCAGCGCCCCTGGCGCGTGCGGAATCGCGCTGTAGGGCGTCTGCACGACAGCCACGCGTTCGTTGCCGGGCGTCTCGAACACCGACGACAGCCGGAGGGCGTACTCCGGGTCGAGCATGCTGTCGGCATCGAGCGTCAGCACGTAGGTCGCGTCCGGCATCGTGGTCGCGCCCGGCGCGCTTCCGCGCTCCAGGTGCAGGCCGTCCTCGCGCGGGACCTCCGCCACCGTTTCGCCGAGCAGGTCGATGTAGGCATTGAGGTTGGCGGCCTTGTTCGGCTCATGGGAGAGGTTGCGGTACCGCTTGCGCTGGAAGACCGAGAGGTTGACGGTGAAGGCGTCCCGAAGCCGCGCGTACTCCCGCCTGATCGTGTCGATGGAGAACTCGAGGTCGCCGCCGAGCCCGGCCGCGAAATGTCGCGCCCGGCGCTCCAGCAGGTCGCGCTGCCGGTGCCACGTCACGCTGACGAAGTGAGCATCGGTGTGGTCGCGAATCGGGGTTCGCCGCGCCTGCGTCCGCGTCCACAACACCAGCGTGTCGAAAACGTGCAGCAGCTCGGTCAACTCGATCCGATCTGTCGATCCGCCATCGGCGATCCGGCGACGCATCTGCTCGGCGGCTCGCTCGACGACCGCGCGAGGCTCGTTGATCAGGTCCGCAACCTCGTCCGGCATGCGCCGCGCCATCGCGAGTTGCCGGGCCGAGTCTCGATCACGCGGGTTCGCTGGGTCGTCCAGCAGCAGCGTTACGCTGAGATTCGGGTGGTGCTGGAGCGCCGCCGACACCAATGTTTGCCTGATCGTGCGCTCATCTTCCTTGTAGGAGGGGACCAGCACCGCGATCGGCTCGGCGTCCTGCCAGTGTGCGTCGATCAGTTCGTCGAGAGGCGCCTCCCGGTGATCCCGCTTGCGCGCCAGGTACCCGACCCGGGACACCAGGTAGACGAGATTTCCGGACACCAGCGCGAGCAGGATAGTGGAGAAGATCGCGATGCGGACCAGGTCGGTTGGTTGGCGCGCTCCGGAGATGGCCGACGTGGCAATGTCGCGCCCGAGCATCAGCGTGGCGACGATGGTGATGAGCAACAAGACGGCAGTGAGCGCAAGCTCACCAGAACCGGAGCCCTGTCGAGCGGCAGATCGGTCTCGCATGGTATGTCCCTGTGGTGCTGGAAGTCGTCGGTCCCCCCGACGACGGTGCCGGCGGAGCCAGCGCACCGGATAGCCTAATGGGTCCATTCGTATACTGTCAAAGGCACGTTCGTATACTTATCTGGCAGGTAAGTCGATCCGCCCACCGGCATCCGGTCGGGCGCGCGATCACGCTGGACAGATCCCGCCCGGTACATCTCGCCGCGCCTCTTGCGCATTGGCGCAGGCATGCTATATCGATCCGGGGCGGCATCCTCGCCGTCCCGCGATCGATCGAAGCGAGGGATTCCGTGCGTATCGACGCCTTTTCCGCGCCCGGCCAGTTCTACCGCGGCAATGTGCATACTCACACCACGCGCTCCGACGGCGCCCGAACTGTCGAGCAGGTCGCCGGCGACTATCGCGCTCGCGGCTACGACTTCGTCTCCTTGACCGATCACTTCCTGCCCAACGCGCACTTCCGCGAGGGCGAGCCGGGGTTCATCACGGTCACCGACGCCAGCTCGTGTAATGCTGATGACTTCATCACAATCCCCGGCGCCGAGCTGCACGGTCCCGCCATGGAGAACGGCGAGACGTGGCACATCGTCGCCGTCGGCCTGCCGCGCGATTTTGCCGAGCTGGCGGACGGCGAAACCGGCCCCGAGGTCGCCCGGCGCGCGGCCGATGCCGGGGCCTTCGTCGGTCTCGCCCACCCGCACTGGAACGTCGTCTCCGAAACCGATGCGCTTGCCGTCGTCGACATCATCGACGCCGTCGAGATTTACAACCATGGTTGCGAGGTCGAGGTCGCGCGCGGCTACGGGCTGCACATGGCCGAGATGCTGCTCAACAAGGGGCACCGCGTGACGCAGTACGCGGCCGACGACGCCCACTTCAAGCACAAGCGCGGCGCCTTCCACGATGCCTTCGGTGGCTGGGTGCAGGTCAAGGC
>JAEVYR010000543.1 GCA_023392645.1 Chloroflexota bacterium
GAGCTGGGTCGATTGCTGCATGAGGATCCGGCGGCGATCTACCTCTGGAACGCGGTCACGCGCTACGGGATCAACGACCGCCTCGCCGGCTGGCAGCCGCGCGGCGACGACTACATCCTCCTAACGGAGGGGCAGATGGGCTGAGGCCACAGGGTCCCTCGATCCATGCGCCGGCGAGCGATGCCGGCGCTATCGCCCGCCAGGGCAATTGGCGGGAAGAAGGAATTGACGATGAGCATCCGACAGATTCGCGGCACGCGGCGGCAATTCGTTCTCGGCGGGGCGGGTGCGCTCGCGCTGACCCGTCTGGAGCGATTTGGCGCCTCGGCGGCGCGGGAGATCGCCGATTCGCTGGTGATCGACCTCGATGGCGAACTTGAAAGCATTCATCCTTCGCTGGCCTATTCGGGTCGCGACTGGTCGATCGTGAACTCGATCTACGATTCGCTGGTGATGATCGACGCCGAGGGCAGCGTCGTGCCACTCGCCGCGGAGCGCTTCGAGACCGAAGACGCCCAGACCTTCGCCGTCACGCTGCGTGAGGGACTGATGTTTCACGACGGCACGCCGGTGACCGCAGACGCGATCAAGGGCTCGTGGGAGTTCCTGATGGCGACCGAGTCGCTCGCCGCGAGCCAGTTCGCCGTGATTGACGACATCACCGTCGAGGACGAGAGGAGCGCCTCGATCGTCTGCGCGGCGCCGGCGCCGTGGCTGCCGGTGCAGATCGCGACGTGGATGATGCTGGTGCCTCCCGGGTACACCGACGATCAGGCGTTGACGGCGCCGGTCGGCACCGGGCCGTACACCCTGGAGTCGTATCAGCAGGGCCAGGATATCGAGCTGACGCGATTCGCGGATTACGCGCTGGCCAGTGTCAAGGGCGAGGCGCTGGCGGAGCAGGTCACGTTCCGCATCGTGCCGGACGCCGCCACGCGGGTGGCGGACATCGCGACTGGCACCGCGCAGATCGTTGACAACGTGCCGGAGGACTTCCGCGCCGAGGCCGAAGGGCAGGGGGCGACGGTGATCGACGACCCGCTCGTCGGCTCGCGATGGATCCGGATCGCCACGGATGTGCCGCCGTTCGACGATGTGCGCGTGCGGCAGGCGCTGAACTACGCCGTCGACAAGGAGTCGATCGTGGCGGCGTTGCTCGGGCCGGAGACGCGTCCGCTCGGCTCCATCCTGCCCGACGAGCGCGCGCCCGGCTACAGCGAGGCTGTGGATCCGTACCCCTACGATCCGGAGAAGGCAACATCGTTGCTGGCAGAGGCCGGTGTCGAGGGCGTGAGTTTCCGGCTGGAACAAACGCAGGCTGCGCGGAAGGATGTCGCCGAGGTGATCGCGCAGAACCTGACCGATATCGGGTTCGACGTCAAAGTCGTGGCGAGTGACCTTGCCACCTTCAACGCTGGCTGGACCGACCCGGACGCTCCCGCGCTGCGGATCGTGACGTGGAGCCCGCTATACGAGCCGCACTCGTTGCTCAGCCTGGTGTTCGCGTCGGACGGCGCGCTCAGCCGGTACAGCAACCACGAGGTTGACGAGTTGATCGCCCAGGCGGCATCGGAGGCCGATCCGGACACGCGTCGGAAAACGTACGAGCAGCTCAACGAGGTGATGCACGACGACGCGCCGGTGATCTTCCTCTGGAACCTGACGGCGACCTACGCGGTCGACGGGGCGGGGGAGGCGTGGCGGCCGTCCGGCGACGAGCAGGTGGTCCCGACGGGCCAGCCGGCGTCATAGGCTCCGACGATCGAGTGCCTTCTCCAGTCAATGCTGTCGTCTCGGGGGCAGCCCGCAGAGCGCGCAGTAGAAGATCTGTCGTGCCGGATCGCCTCCATCGCGCGAAAGAAATCTCTCCGCTCCGCACCCCTCGGGTGCTCGGGTCGCAATGACACCCATGTCACGGGTGATTCGGGCTATTTGCTGTCGAAGTTGCTAGAAGAACAGCCAGCCGGCGAGGAGACCGATGCCGAGCAGGTTGAGGGGGATGGTCGCGATGCCGGTGCCGATAGTGACCATCAGGATGACGCCCACGATCAGCAGCAACAGCAACAGCAGTGCGTAGTTTCGCTGCAGCGGCGTCAATCCGAGCGGACCCGTCGGCCGCGCCCACGGATCATGCAGCGGCGTGACCTGGTCGCCGGCCAGTACCTGGCGGCTGGTTCGAATCCGCTCGATGGTGTTGGGGTCGTAGGACTGGGACATGAGGTTCCTTCAGTGGCGCGGGTTCAGAGACCGGCGCGGCGCTGCCAGATCCGCACGACGGCGATCTTGACGCCGCCGGCGAGGATGAGCATCGCGCCCGACAGTTGCCAGAGCGGAGAAAGCCCGGCGAGGATCGCGACGACCAGCAGCAGCACGCCGGCGGCTGTGATGGCATAGGAAATCATCGCAAGTTGTTTCATGACACCCCCGGTGACGATGCGACGATCCGGGCCGCCGCGTGCACTGTTCCACGGTACCACGCCGTACCTGACCCGGGCGTTACCCCGATGGCGTGAGCTCGGCCAGCGCGATGATGCGCTCCGAACCGCCGTCGAATGGATCGAGCTCGTAGGTGCCGTAGAGCTTCCACTCGACGAACCCGGCCCGGTGCAGCATCAGCTCCAGCTCGGCGGCGTGGATGTAGCGCAGCGTGAAGCTTGTGCGGACGCGCTCGACCCCGCCATCGTCGCGCACCGTGTCATACCAGAGGCGCGTGTCGATCGTCTGGCTGGCGGGATTGACGCGGCGATGGGCCCATTTTTCGACCTCGCGCCCGCCGGCATCGGTCCAAACGCCTTCCAGGTGCGGTCCGCCCGCGATCTGGGTCAGGTATTCCGGCGTTGGATGGAAGATGTCGATCACGAGCTGACCGCGCGGGTCGAGCACGCGCGCCGCTTCGGCCAGCGCCGCGATCTGGTCGGGCTGTGTTTCCAGATGCAGGAGGCCGTTGAGCGAGAACATCGCTACGCCGTAGGTGTCCGATGGCAGCGGGAGCGGGCCACGCATGTCGGCGTTGACCGTCGTGATCGCGCCGCCGCCGATGGCTGCCGCCTCGCGCTCCAGCGCGTCCAGCATCGGCTGCGACGTGTCGACGCCAGTGACGTCGAAACCGTCTGCGGCGATGGGCAGCAGCACGCGGCCGGAGCCGCAGCCGAGCTCGACGACGGGGTCGCCGACGATCTCGGCGATGTTCCGCATCAGCGGGATATCGTCGGTGAAGACCGTGTGCTCGAGGTCATAGAGCGCGGCGATCGAATCGTAGGGCGTAGGGGCGGCGCCTGACATCGGAATTCCCTTATACTGTTCGACATGGCGAAGAAGAAGCGAGGCGCCACGGGTCAGGACAAGCCCTCCGGGGACCGGGTTGTGACCCAGAATCGGCGCGCATTTCACGACTATCACATCGGCGACACGATCGAGGCTGGGCTGGTACTCACCGGCTCGGAGATCAAGTCGATTCGCGATGGCAAGATTACCATCAGTGAGGCGTATGTCCGCGCGATCGAGGGCGAGTTGTGGCTGATCGGCGCGCACATCAATCCGTACGAGCACGGCGCCTACGCGAACCACGACCCGGATCGTAACCGCAAGCTGCTGGCGCATCGCCGGCAGATCGAGGATCTCGCGGAACAGGTCGACCAAAAGGGCATGACGCTGGTGCCGTTGCGGGTCGTGCTGCGGCGCGGCCGCGCGAAGCTCGTGGTGGGAGTGGCACGGGGCAAGCGGCTCTACGACAAGCGCCAGTCCGAGCGGGAGCGGGACGCGAAACGGTCGATCGACCGCGCGCTGCGCGAGCGCGTTTGACGGGTGGACACCCAAAGCTTCCCTGTGTATACTACTGGTTCCCGAAGGGATGAGCGACGGTTTGTCTCTTCAGGGACGCAAGGGGATGTCCGGTTTCGACAGGGTCGGAGATCAGGCCATTGCACGTCGGAGGCGCTCGAGGCTCCGTTAAAAACGAGCAAAACACTGCAACTGCGGACACTGAGCCTCAGCTTGCTTTCGCTGCCTAAGTCATAGACCTCTAGACAGCGCGTCTGCCCGGACCTCTCTCCGTCGGGACCGGAGGCAGGCGTCACCAAGATGGAGTGCTGCGATCTAGTCCGTCGGTGCGCGATCGCTCAAGACAGTCCGAATTACCGCTTGGCTGCCCTGTCGATGGGGTTACCGAGCGGGACACCAAAACATCGACTAAACGTGTAGTAGATGTCCGATAACCGGTTCTGGACGGGGGTTCGACTCCCCCCATCTCCACCGGAAACAGCGGGAGGGGGGGGCCCACCCGCCCCGCCCGCGGCGGGTTTGTTGGGGG
>JAEVYR010000533.1 GCA_023392645.1 Chloroflexota bacterium
TCTGGATATGCTCGCTCATCTCGTACTCCTTGCATTGGCAGGGAGCGAGCGCAGGTTCCGTACCCTGTTGCCGCCGGCGTGGTGCCGGCTATACCTGCTCGACAAGCCCGTCGTAGGCGATCTCGTATCCACCAGCCTCGCCGAGTCGATCCAGCTCGTCGGGCAGCGGCGTGCTGTGGTGCGCGAAGTGATGCGCCATCAGGCGAGAGCCCTCCTCGACGACGCCGGCGGCGCGCATCCGCTCCCGCTCGCGCTGCATCGAGGCCAGCGAGTGATGGACCCCGCTGTTCTCGGCGATACCATGCGTCGCATCCATCACCACGAGGTCGAAGCGCCAACCCAGCCCCGCGACCCGCTCCCAGACGCCATCGGGCATCGGCGCGGTGTCGGTGCAGTAGAGCAGGGTCCGGCCCGACTCGTGCCGGATGCCGAGCACTCGCGCGTCGGTGCCGGGTGCGTGCACGGCGGGAATCGCCAGTACCTCATACGGGCCGAGCGTGACCGTCTCCCACTGCGCCAGCACCACGAGCTCCATCTTCATGCTCGGGAAGTGCTTCGTGCCAAGGTCGTCGCCGCTGCGGAAGTGGGGGACGAGGTAGTCCTTGACCATCCGGGCCACATAGGGCGACACCGCGTACTGGAGCTGATGGGCGTCGGTCACCAGGCACCGCTCGGTGCGGTAGATGAAGTTGTCGCCGAAGAGATGGTCGTCGTGACCGTGCGTCTGCGCCGCGTAGCGGATATCGGTGAGGGGTACATTGTGTCGCTGGCTCGCCGGCAGCAGGTCGGGCCCGAAATCGATCAGCAGCGCATCGTCGATCAGCGCCGAGGCCCGCAGGCGGTGGGCGCGTCCGCCGATCCGGCGCGCGCCCTGGCAGTTGTCGCAGCGGCAGAATGGGTCCGGATAGCCCTCGGCGGCGGCGGTAGCGAGAAAGGTGATCTTCACGGTCGATGGTTCCTTCACGTCGTCGATCGAACAGCGCGGTCATCGTCGCGCATTGGGATGCCTCGTCAAGCGGGGCCGGAGAGACCGGCCGCGGGCCGGTCCGAACGGACCGCATGGACTGCCGTAATGCTGAGTGCCGCTCAGCGTGAAGTTGAGGTGAGGCGGCGCGTCTGCGAGATGCGGTGAAGCCGATTCCTACGGCGCCGGCGTTGCAACAGGAGATGCGCCGGGGGTGGCGCTGCCCGATTCGGGCGGCACGATCTCGACCGGGGCGCCGATATCGTAGAAATCCCAGATCATGAAGTGCATCTGGGCGATCATCGCCATCCGCACGATGTTGCCGCTCTCGGGTTCGATCCACCACACGAACCACGCCTCCGCCTGGCCGCCCTTCTGCGGCAGGTAGAAGCTGATGACCTGTGTCTCGACGCCGTCAATCGTCTCGGTCCCCGCCGGCTGGATGCCGGTCGCCCCGGAGTAGACGTCGGCGCGCTCCGCGAACCCCGCCACCGGCAGCCCGCTCGCCTCGGTCCATTCGCCGTCAGAAAATGACCACCAGCGGTCGCCGATCGCGATGCGATGACCGAAATCGCGCTGCACCGGCGACACCGTGCCGTCGTCCTTCGGCCGGAACGAGCCGGCGTAGAGCGATTCCGCCTCCATCCGGGCCCGGTCGGCGTCCGTAGCATCGACCGCGTATCGCGTCACCACCAGCACATCCTGGCCGCTGCCGAGGTTCTCGCGCCAGCGGCCGGTCTGCCAGTCGCCGTACGCCTCCAGCGCTCGCTGGTAGAGCGCCTCGGCGTCGGGATCGGAATCGGGCGTGGCGACTGCATCGCCGCCGTACACGCTCGGATCGGGCAGCAGCGCGTAGAGCGTGCTCGTCGCGATCGCGTTGCCCTCATCGGTCACCGTGACCGCGAAGGCGTACCAGCCATCCTCGAGCGCGAGGTTCTCGACCCGCCATGTCGCCGGCTCGTCCTCCGCCGGTGCTGCGTCGGCCTCGGTGGTCGCCCCGTCGGGCACGATCGGGCGCCACGTCAGCGCCATGTCGCCGTCGAGCGGCGCGCCGTCGAGGTCGGTGAGGTGCACGGTGAGGTCATTGTCGCCCGATTTCAGCGGGGCGATCGAGAGGTGGGCGACGCCGATGGGTTCGCCGGTCGCGGGGGAGGCGTCCGGCGGAAAGAGCCATTCGGCCAGCGTCATCGGCAGCAGCGAGGAGTCGCCGGAATCGTCGGTGGCGCCGGAGTCGTCGCTGCACGCGGCGAGCAGCGGCAGGCAGATCAGGAGGATCGCCAGCGTCGAGGCGAAGCGGGGAAAACGTGGCACGGAGGCGGTGTCCAATCGGGCGGGTGGCCTATTCCCGCTGGCGCGGATCGAGCGCGTCGCGCAGGCCATCGCCCACGAGGTTGAACGAAAGTACGGTGATGGTGATCGCGACGCCTGGGGCGATCGCGATGTGGGGGTAGTTGCGAAAGTACTCGCGACCATCCGACAGCATCGTACCCCACGACGCGGTGGGACGCTGGACGCCGAGTCCGAGGAAGGAGAGCGCCGACTCGAGGATGATGATGCCGCCGATCGCGAGCGACGCGATCACGATCACCGGTCCGAGCGCGTTCGGGACGATGTGGCGGAAGATGATCCGCCGGTCGCCGGCGCCGGACGCCCGCGCCGCGAGGATGAAGTCCTGCTCGCGCAGGCTGAGCACCTCGGCCCGCACCAGCCGGGCGTAGGACGCCCAGACGGTGAACCCGATCACGATCACGACGTTGCGCAGGCTCGGGCCGAACACCGCCGAAAGCGTCAGCAACAGCGCCAGCAGCGGGAACGCCATCAGCGTGTCCACCAGCCGCGACAGCAGGAAGTCGACGCGGCCGCCGAAATAGCCGGCCGTCGCCCCGATGGTCACGCCGATCGCCACGGCGATCGCGGTCGCGCCGAGAC
>JAEVYR010000598.1 GCA_023392645.1 Chloroflexota bacterium
GGCCTCCAGCTCGCGCAGCAGGCGCGTGGTGGCGCGATTCGCGCGCTGGAGACCCGCGAGGTCGTTCGGATTGGTGATGATCATGGCGGGGTCGGCTTTCGGGAGAGGGCGGCACACACAGACACGACCCTATCATGCACAGGGCCGGTGTGAATGCGCAATCTCGGTCAGTATCCGCCGGTTGCCCGCGGCGCCATGACGATTCGGTTGGCGACGGGGACGACCGCTCGCCTCACCGGCGCTGGATGGCGCGGTTGGCGAGGGTGACGGCGGCGAGGTCCTCAACCACCGCGACGGCGGGGTCGGGCAGGCCGGTCATGTTGACCAGCGCCTTGCGCGCCCGGTAGCCGCCGAAGGAGCCGATCGCCGCGCCGATCATCCCGGCGACGGCGCCCTTGATCAGCGCCGCCTTGCCGCGACCCTCGCTGCCGATCGCGAGGCCGGCCAGCGCGCCGAACATCAGTCGCCCGGTGAGCGAGCCGGGGGAGGTGCGCGGCGGGATATTCGGCAGCTTGTCGCCGATCAGCTCGCCCGCGCCGGACAGCATCAGGCTGCGCCGACCCCAGGTGTTGCGCAGGATGGGCCATGAGCGCCAGCCCGCGGATCGCGGCGCGTCCGGCTGTCGGAGGGCGAGCATCGCGCCGGGCATTTGCGAGCGCATCCCGGCGACGACGCCGAGCGCGAGCGCGCGGAAGAGGTTCGAGCGGGTGAAACCGAACATGAGCAAGCTCCTGTGAGGCGGTAGACTACGGCCATGATTGCATCATGATCCCCGATTTCGTCCATGCACGCACCGTGCCACACCGCCTCCCGACGCGGTCGGTCGAGGCGAGAGGATCATGCATCATGTCATCAGTCACCACTCTGGACATCGACATCGTCGCCCTCACCCCGGACCGCGCTGACGCCTGCGAGGCGATCGGTCGCGCGCTGCCCGCCTGGTTCGGCATCGAAGCGGGACTGGCGGACCTTCGGCACTGCGCCGGGACGCAGGAGGGCGTCGTCGCCGTCGCGGATGGCGAGACGGTCGGCTTCGTCACGCTGGCCCGGCATTTCCCCGAGACATGGGAGATCACCTGGATGGCGGTCCTCCCGGACCGGCACCGGCGTGGTGTCGGTCGTCGACTGGTCGAGGCAGCGAGAGAACGCTGCCGGACGCAGGGCGCGACGACGCTGCTGGTCAAGACCCTGGCGGATAGCCATCCGAGCGAAGAATACGCGCAAACGCGATCGTTCTACGCCGCGATGGGATTTCGGCGCCTGGAGGTCTTCCCCGACCTGTGGGGGCCGCACAACCCGTGCCTGTTGATGGCCTGGATGATTGGGTAGGGGACGCCGCCTCCGACGGGCTCGGACCAGGCTCTGAACGCGCGCCAGCGCAATGAGAGGCTCCGCGTGCGCGGTCAATGGCGTCCCCTGTGACGGCTGTTCGCTGCCGCTACGGCGTGAACAGCACCTTGACGGCGCCGTCGTCCTTTTTCTGGAACATCTCATAGGCGCGGGGCGCCTCGCTCAACGGCAGCCGGTGGGTGGCGAAGGTGTCAACCCCGAGCGGGTCGTCCGAGCGGGTCAGCAGCGGCATGATCTCGTCCGTCCACCGCTTCACGTTGGCCTGGCCCATTCGGATCTGAACCTGCTTGTCGAACATCGTCAGCATCGGCATAGGGTCGGTCTGCCCGCCATAGACGCCGGCGATCGAGATCGTGCCGCCGCGGCGAACGGCGTCGATCGCCAGGTGGAGCGCGCTGAGACGGTCGACCCCGGCGCGCTTCATCAGCGGCGCGGCGACGGCGCTCGGCAGCAGCGTCGCCATCTCCTGTGCCAGCTTGCTCACCGGCGCGCCGTGCGCCTCCATGCCGACCGCGTCGATGACAGCATCCGGCCCACGACCGTCGGTCATCTCCCGCATCGCGTCGGCGACATCCTTCGTGCCGCGGCCATCGATCACCTCGACGCCGTTGGCGCGGGCCCGCTCGATCCGTTCGGGAACGATATCGACCGCGATCGCGCGGTGGCCCTTCTGTATCGCGATGCGTGTTGCCATGTCGCCGATCGGGCCGAGCCCGATCACGCCGAGGGTGCCGCCTTCGGGAACGTCAGCGTAGGCGACGGCCTGCCAGGCGGTTGAGAGCACGTCGGAGAGGTAGAAGAACCGGTCGTCCGGCATCCCTTCGCCTTCGTCGGGCACCTTGATGTGGTTGAACCCGGCCAGCGGCACGCGCAGGAATTCGGCTTGCCCGCCGGGAACGGAGCCGTAGAGCTTCGTGTAGCCGAACAGTGATCCGCCGGTGCCCTGGTCGCGGTTCTGGGTCGTTTCGCACTGCGACTGAAGACCGCGCTCGCACATGTAGCAGTGGCCGCAGCTGATGTTGAAGGGGATCACGACGCGGTCGCCGCGTTGCAGGTTGGTGACCTCGCCACCGACCTCCTCGACGATGCCCATCGGCTCGTGCCCGAGGATGTCGCCCTCGCTCAGGAACGTGCCGAGCACCTCGTAGAGATGCAGGTCGGACCCGCAGAGACCGGTGGTGGTGATGCGAATGATGGCATCGGTCGGCTTTTCAATGGTGGGATCGGGGACGGTCTCGACGCGCACATCGCGCTTGCCGTGCCAGGTGAGAGCTTTCAAGCGAGGCCTCCGAAGCTGGGGTGGGCACTGCCCGCCAGCGTGGTCGTGCCCGGCGGAGAGCAGGTTCCATGCCATCTCGGCCAGGCGATGATGGCGACCATACTCGTGATTTTTCGACCCAGCGTTAGCCGCTACCCGTTCGGAACATCTTGACAAGGCCTCCCGCCAGCGCGAGAATGAGACATTCAAGGGACATTGACGTGCACAAAATGGTCACCTCAATGCCACCCGCGAGCGGGACCAGTGCCGCTCGGGCAATGGACGCGAAAGGATCCACAAATGGAACGAGGAGGTGCCAGCTATGCCGTGTCGCAGGCGCACAAGGAAGCGGTGTCGACTCCGCTGAACGAACTGGTGAGCGCCCTTCAGGCTCGGCTTTCTCGGAGAATCACGGCCTATATCGCGGGCGTTGACAACGTGAAAACGGTTACCCGCTGGGCAAGTGGCGAAGTTGCCACCGTTCGTGATCACGAGATGGAGCAGAAACTTCGGACGGCCTACGAGGCGTTTCTGCTGCTGACGAACTACGATTCCGTGAATACGGTCAAGGCGTGGTTTATCGGACTGAATCCCCAACTTGGCGACGTAGCCCCGATCGATGCGTTGCGTGAGGGGCGGCTGCGGGAGGTGCTGTCGGCAGCGCGAGCCTTTACCGTGGGAGGTTGATCCTCGACATGGCGGTGCCACTGGTTTCGGTCCAGGCTCCAGGCGGAGGAATGTATCGAATAGGCCGGGGGCCAGACGAGCCATTTGCATTGCCCGACTGGGATCGTGCCGAACCGGACGGCACATTTGGCAACCGCTTCGATGACCCGGGAGGGCTTCTCGGTATTCCGACCGAGTCTCGCTTCAGAGTTATCTACTGCGCTACCCAGCGCGAGGCGGCGTTTGCTGAAATCGCTGCGCGCTTTCGCCAACGCCCCGAGCTCCACTCCGTACTCGCCAGAATCGAAGACGACGAAGAAACGGTGGAGGGAGCGCTTGGCGGTGCCGTTGATCCCGACTTTTCCGATCACAGCCTGCTGGAAAGCGACTGGTTGCGGCGCCGGCGCATTGGGCACACGCGGATTGTTTCCCATGGCGATTTTGTGGATATCAGCCATGCTGACAGCCTGGCGCATCTGAACGATGTGCTCGCTCCGCTGCTCGCCTGGCTGGAGATCGAGCAGCTCGACCTCAGCATGATCACCAGCCCAGCTCTTCGTCTCTTGACCCAGTATGCGGCTCGCTACGTCTACAACAGTGGGTTCGCCGGCATTCGGTATGCCTCCCGACTCGGTGCGAACTGGGAGTGCTGGGCCCTGTTTGAGGGGCGATTCCATCATGACATGGGCTATCCGGGGTTCCCGGAGAATATTGATCCGGACGATGACGATCTTTTGAGCGTCGCGAGGCGTTTCGGGCTCACCATCGAGGTGCTGCCAGGGATGCACCACTACCTTCGACCCTGGCAGGATCACGGCTAGCTGCCGCCCGGACCTGGTCGAGATCGATGCCGCGAGTGAAGCCGCGCCAGGCCGTTTCCTCACCCATTGTGGCGAGCGGGCCTGGATGCGCGGGCGGGTCGAGGAGGACGTTCCAAGCCATGTCCTTGCGGAGGACCGACCACGCGCCGTCCGCCGGAGAGCCAGCCGATATCGCTGCCGAGCAGGTGCAGGGCGACGTCATGCGCGTTCCAGCCATCGCGGACGGTGGGGGCGTTCCCGTCGTCGGGTTCAAGCTCACGCAGCAGGCGGAGCAGGGCGGTGCGCTCTCCCGGGAAGAGGTAGACGGTCGCGACGGGCGGCAGGGGCATGGCGATGCGGCTGCTCGGGCTCGGGTACCATGACGGCATTGTGCCGCATTACGCCAACAATGCGAGAAGGGGCAATCCGTGACAGAGACCACCCACACGCCACCGCCGCTCGACGGCATCTCGACCGACTACGTCCGCCTGGCGTTTCGGATGGAGCCGCACATCGCGGGGCTGATCGACGCCTACGACGACCCCGCGGACCTGCGCGAGGTGCCGGCGGCGACGCCGGCGGAGCTGGTGCGCGAGGCCGACGCGCTGCTTGAGCGGATCGCGACCGAGGATCTCGCCCCATCGCGGGTCGACTACCTCACTGCACAGGTTTCCGCGCTGGCGACCCTGGCGCGCAAGCTGGCGGGGGAGGAGATCGCCTACGTCGACGAGGTCCGCCGCCTTTTCGACATCGAGCCGGAGCGCGTGCCCGACGATGCCTACGCGGCGGCGCTCGCGGCGCTCGATGAGGCGCTCCCCGGCGAGGGGACGGTGCGGGAGCGGCGCCAGCGCTGGCGGAAGCAGTTCGAGATCCCGGTCGACCAGGCCCGGCTGGCGGTCGAGACGATTCTCGACGAGGTGCGGGCACGCACGGCGAAGCTGGTGACGCTGCCGGAGCGCGAGTCGGTCGAGATTTCCTTCGTCTCCGACAAGCCGTGGAGCGGATACAACTGGTATCTCGGCAACGCGCGGTCGCTGGTCGAGATCAACACCGATCTCCCGATTCGCGCCAATTCGCTGCTCAACCTGATGGCGCACGAGGGGTACCCGGGGCACCACACCGAGCATGCGCTGAAGGAAATTCGCCTCTACCACGAGCGGGGATACGGAGAGCACAGCATCCAGCTCATCAACACGCCGGAATGCGTGATTTCGGAGGGGATCGCGACGCTGGCGGAGACGATGATCTTCGCCGACGGCGAGGGGCCGCGCTGGCAGGCGGAGCGCGTTTGGGCGCCGTTCGGGATCGACGCCGATCCGGCGCGGGAGGCGCGGATCGTCGAGGCGGAGTGGGTGTTGCGGTCGGTCGGTGGCAACGCGGCGCTGCTGATGCACGCCGAGGGGCGGCCCGAAGACGAGGTGGCGCGATACCTGATGGAGTACGGGTTGGCGACCGAGGAGGAGGCGCGGCACCGGCTGCGGTTCATCGCCGATCCGCTGTGGCGACCGTACATCTTCACCTATCATGTCGGGCGGGATCTGCTGGGAGCGTGGCTTGATGCCGCTGATGCGGCCGGAGAGACGCGGGCGTCGCGGTTCGTGCGACTGCTGGAGGAGCAGACGACGCCCTCGGCGATCGCCGGAGACCTGATGGAGGGGTAGAGTCGGGCCGCCGCCGCGCGCTGGCTCCGCACGCAAACGCATCAAGATCGCGGGTTGACCGGCGCGCGGTTGCGTCGTGGAGCCGTGTCGAACTCAAGCATTGTGGTCATTTCGACCAGGTGCCGCGAGGCGCGCGCGGAGAAATCTCTCCCGTTCGGCGGCGAGGGCGCGTTCGCCGTCGGGAACGCGAAACCCCCGGCTGGTGGCGGGACCAGGCCGGGGGGTGTGGTGATCGCGACGAGTGTGCGGTGCTCGTTGGGAGGGATACCGCCGCCAGAGGGGCAGCGCATATCACCATGTGGTGATATGAGGGCTAGCGCGGCCAGCCGATCATGATCATGTTCTTGTCGTAGTTGCGCAGGTCCTGACGGGCCTCGTCGGCGGTCGGGTAGCCTTCACCGGAGCGGATAACACGCCCGTAGTAGCGGTCAAAACGGCCAGTGCCGGCGGTGGACTTGCGGTTGAACAGGTTGCGAAGCGTCTTCATCGTGCGATCTCCTCACGTGCGGTGCGGGCGGCGACCTCGTTGTCATCGCCCATGACGCATGTAGTGTATCACATTATCGGCATGAACGCATTATTGCGGTATCGATGCACGATATACCTGTCCAGACTGACCTGAATGGGCCGGTCCGGACGGGCGTGACGAGTGCGGGCGGATCGGTGGGAGCGCGTCAGATCGGGGCGAACGGGCTGTAGTAGAGGTGGTCGGCGCGCCAGTTCGCGTGCCCGGCGCCGATCTCGCGGTAATCGTCGATCAGCGTCAGGCGGCAGACGTACTTCGCCATCTTGAACCCGAGCTGTTCCTCGATCCGCAGGCGCAGCGGCGCGCCGAACTCGGCCGGCAGCGGCGCGCCATTCATGCCGTGGGCGAGCAGCGTCTGCTCGTGTCGGGCCTGCGCGAGGGTGATCACCGAGTAGAAGTTCCCCAGGCCATGCCCGGCGTCCTCCCACTTCTCATCGAACGTCTCGAACAGCACGTAGCGCGCGTCCGGGAGCGGCTCGCATCGCCGCAGCAGCTCCTCGACCCGCACGCCCTCCCAGCTCGCGATGTACGACCAGCCCTGGATGCAGTTATGCCGCGTGACCTGTTGCGATTGTGGCAGCGCGCGCAACTCGTCGAGCGTGTACCCGGCGGGCGTGGTGACGAGCCCGCCAACCTCGAACCGCCACTCCGCGAAGCCGGATGCCAGCAGCGTGGCGTAGTCCTTGTTGCGAGGCGGCCGCCCGTTCGGGCGCGGGGCGGCGGTGATCCCGGCGACGGCGAGGTGCTGGCGCGATCGCAGGTCGCCGAACAGGAGGCGCCGGGCCGGATCGACGATCTGCATCAGCAGGTGCTGGATGCCGCGCGGATTGCTGAGTGAGCGCCGGGTGGCCCAGATGTGGATCAGGGCGATCACCACCAGGCCGGCGACGCCGATCGCGATGGCGCGCGCCTTGTCCGCTCCGGTGGGGTGGAGATCGCCGAGAACGATCAGCGAGAGCTCGTAGCCGAGCCCGTGGGCGACGACGATGGCGGTGTGGTGAATGGTGAAGGCGATGAAGCCGACCATGCCGAGGAAGTGAATGCTGCGCGCCGCCTGGCGACCGCCGAAGAGGCGCGCGTACCACGGGAAGCGCCCGGTCACGGCCGGCGACATCGCGATGCCGGTGAGGATTTGCAGCGGCGCGAGGATGAAGATGACGCCGAAGTAGGCAAGTTGCTGGAGCGGGTTGTAGAGGGCATCGGTTTCGGGAATCTGGAACTTGAGGTAGGTGAGACCGGCGTCCAGCGCGTCGGGAAAGACGCTCCACGAGGTGGGGATGAGGCGGTCCCACTGGTCGCTGAAGAGCATCATCAGCACGTAGACGAGCCCGGTGAGCAGCCAGCCGATCGCGCTTGAGAAGTGCCAGTAGCGCCCGATGCCGAGATGATCGCGACCCGGCAGCGCGATCCACGGCGAGTAGGGCTCCTTCTCGTCCTCGGCCGTCCACAGCGTGTCCGCCGGCATCTTCTGTTTGGTGAACCGGATCCACTCGCTGCCGGGGCGGCAGGCATCGTTCCAGTAGAGCATGGGATGCCCGCCCAGAATCTCGATGCCGCTGCGGATCAGCAGGGAGACGAAGAGGATATTGAAGACATGCGCGAACCGGACCCAGACCGGGAAGCCGAATTGTTCCATATGTTGCGCTCCCCCGGAGCCGACGAAGGGGCGAGCGTTATGCTCGCCAGTCGGCGAGGACCCCGGGTCGCGCGAAGCTGAGGTACAGCGCGACGCTGGGGCCGTAGACGATGGCGTAGGCGACGATGCCGTTCCAGATCTGGCCTGAGAAGCCGATCTGGTCGATCAGTTCGGGGAAGAGGGTCGGCACGATCGCCAGGAAATTGATCTCCCAGAGCAGGAACCCGCAAAGCGCTCCGTAGCCCAGCAGCAGCCAGCGGCGGGCGCTGAGCTGGAAGGTGACGGCGAGCAGGACGACGAAGAGCGCCCCGAAGAGGGCGGCGAGCGCGAAGTGGAGGACGGTGCCGAGAGCGAGCACCAGCGCCAGGGGCCGGTCGCCGTCGAGCGCGCCGACTCCGAGCATGAGTGATGCGACGCGGCGGAATGGGGCGGTCGCGCTTTCCTCGCGCGCCGCCGAGATGAGGAATTGCACGAGTCCCAGCGTGACGCCGCCGGCGAGTCCGGCCACGATGCCCTGCGGAATCAGTTGCGCCCACTGGCGTTCTTCGACGGGAATGCCGACGTGCATGCTCGCTCCCCTCGCGTGGGTCGTGGCGCGGCGGGTCCGGCTCGGGAGCGGTCCGTCGCGTCGATCACGCCTCCCATCTTGCCAGACCATGATATGTCGTTGTGCGACATGTGATGCGCAGGTGCGAGACCGCATGCCGCGCCGTCGAACTGCGTCGTGCCGGTAATCATCGGACACGCCGTCCGGCCGCGACAATCGGCCGCCACGGGGGCGGCGCTGCGGCGGTCGCGACGCGCGGTGCAGCTCAGCCGGGATTCTGGATCAGGTGAGGCCCAGCGCGACGCGCGCCTCGGCGACCGTCGTCAGCGAGCCGGTGACCACGATCAGCGGATGCCCTGCCCGGATCGTCTCGGCGAGTGCCGAGGCAACCGTGTCCGCGAAGGTGACCCGCGCGCCGAGGGTAGCGAGCGCCGTCCCGAGCTCGGCGGCGGGCAGGGCGCGCGGGCTGTCCGGCGCCGTCGCGATCCAGCTTCCGGCGATCGCCACGAGCGGCGGCAGCACGGTGCCCGGTGTCTTGTCGCGCAGCATGCCGGCGACGATGACCGGCGCGGCGCCCGGATACCGATCGCCCAGGGTGGCCGCGAGGGCCGCGGCCGATCGGCCCGAGTGGGCGCCGTCGACGATCACGACTTGGCCGGATTCGAGCCGGACCTCCTCGAATCGCCCCGGCAGCGTGGCCACGCGCAATCCGGCCCGGATCGCGTCCGGGGTGACAGCGTCCCAGTCGAGCGCGTGCACGGCGGCGATCGCGAGCGCGGCATTCTGGACCTGATGCTGCCCGATGAGCCCGGTGCGCAGGTTGGCGATCGTGCCCCAGGGGCCGGTCGCGGTGAAGTCCCGGTCGGTCCCGGAGGTCGTGAAGTCGCGGCCGGCGACCAGCAGCGGCGCGTCGTTGGCGGCGGCACGCGCCTCGATCACGGCGAGCCCGTCCGCGGGCTGCGCGGCGCTGACGACCGGGCGACCCGGCTTGATGATGCCGGCCTTGTTGGCCGCGATCTCGGCCATGGTGTCGCCGAGAATCGCGGTGTGTTCGAAATCGAGCGGCGAAATCACCGCGACGGCGGGGTCGACCACGTTGGTGGCGTCGAGCGTGCCGCCGAGGCCGACCTCGAGCACGACGGCCTCGCACCGGGCGCGCCGGAACCAGAGGAGCGCCATCGCCGTCGCCAGCTCGAACGCGGTTACGGCGCCGAGCTCGCGGTGGTCCGCCTCGACCGCTGCGGCGGCCGCCACGCCGTCGCGGGTCAGCTCGACGAACGCCGCTTCGGGCACCGTCTCATCGTCCACGATGAACCGCTCGCGCCAGTCGTGCAGGTGGGGCGACACCGAGCGGCCGGTGCGCAGGCCCGACGCGCGCAGGATGGCGTCGATGAAGACGCAGGTTGATCCCTTGCCCTTGCTGCCGGCGACGTGGACGATCGGGTAGCCTCGCTCGGGGTTTCCGAGCCGGTCCAGCACCGCCTGGGTGCGGCGCAGGCCGAGCCGGGCGGCATCGTCGCCGGCGAACGGGTTGCTGATGAAGCCGCGGTCCCAGGAGGACCGATCCCACAGTGCCGCCAGCGCCGCCTCGAAGGTGTCGATCCGCCGCATCGAAGGTCTCCAGACGCCTGAGGGGCCGGCCCGCTGGCCAGCCCCTCCTCGAGTCGCGATGGCGTGATGATACGCGTTCGATCAGTCGACGATGAGCGCGGTCGCCATGCCGAACATGCCGTGCTTGCTTTCGGCGTGGCTGAGGATGTGGCAGTGGAACAGCCAGGTGCCCTGCTCGGTCGCGTCGACGATCACGTCGTAGCGCTCGCCCGGAGCGATGTTGAGCGTGTCACACATGTACGGCTGGTCCAGCTTGTACCCGTCGTTGTGGGTCACCAGCATGGGCATGCCGTGCAGGTGCATGGGGTGAATCATCAACCCCTCGTTCATGAACCGGATGCGCAGCTTCTCGCCCTGCTTCGCGGTGAGCGCTTCGGTGCCCGGGAAGCCCTTGCCGTTGATCGTGAACTGGCCGATCGGGCCGTCGTTCAGGATCATGATGTATTCCTTGTCGAACTCGGGGTCGACACTCGGGTCCGCCGGCTCGACGATGAACGCGCCCAGCAGGCCATGGGTGACCTGGAACGCCGAGTTGTAGTGCGAGTGGTACATGTGCGAGCCGGTGTTGCCCGCCCGGATCGGGAACTCGTAGGTGAAGGTCGTGCCTGGCTTGATCGGCGCCTGCGTGATGAACGGGATGCCGTCCATCCGCACCGGGAGGACGAGCCCGTGCCAGTGGATCGAGGTGCTCTCGGGCAGATTGTTGGTGACGTTGATGCGAACGGTGTCGCCCTCGGTGACCCGGATCACCGGACCCGGCACCGCGCCGTTGTAACCCCAGGCCTCGGCAAACTCGCCCGGAGCGTACTCCCACTGGAAGACGCTGCATTCGATCTCGAATACCTTGACGTCGCCGTCCATGGTGTACTCGAGTTCCTGATTGCCCATGCCTTCGGTTTCGGCCGGGAATGACTGGTGCGAGACGCGGTGCATCTCGTCCATCTCTTCGACGGTCATTTCCTCGTCGCCGCCCTGAGCCATGGTGTGCTCCTGCGCCATCGCCTGCTGGGTGGCGATGGCGGCCGGAGCCGCGAGCGCGGAGGCGCCGAGCCCGCCGACGAAGTTGCGGCGGCTGAAGGGGTTGCGTCGATGTTGCATCAGAGGACCTCTCCCTCGTGGTGAGTTCTTCGCCGGCGTGCGCCGGTGTCGGCGTCGCGTGGCGGCCGACCATTGAGCACGAATGTCGTGGGCAGGCCGCATCCGACGGCCTTGTGAATATTGTCACACGCAGGGCGTTGCAAAACCGTGTCAATCTGGCTCGTGGCATGACAGACATGACCGAGTTCCGGCATGCCCGACCGGATCGGCACGAACGACGTAGAATCAGGTGAGGGGCGCGCGCCGTCCCCGCCGCATTTCGTTCACGCCCGTCGATGCTCACCATCGTCGCACAGGATATGCATGCCCGCTCTTTCCGCTCGACCGCGCCGGTCGCGGACAGCCCAGCTA
>JAEVYR010000605.1 GCA_023392645.1 Chloroflexota bacterium
GCGAGGCGAGCCGGGCGATGTAGCCCCACACCAAACCCAGCACCGAGCCGAGCACGCCGGCGGCGAAGGTGACGCCGATGCCGATCAGCAGGGAGACGCGCGCGCCGTGGATCAGGCGGTCGAAGACATCCCGGCCCAGCGCGTCGGTGCCGAGCGGATACTCGCCGCCGGGCGCCTTGAGTCGGTCGGCGGGGACGGCGAAATTGGGATCGCCGGGCGCGATCACCGGCGCCAGGATGCCGACGGCGATGGCGAGCACGAGGAACGCGAAGCTGATCGCCGTGATCGGGTTGGCCAGCAGCCGGCGCAGCCACGAGCGCTGCTTGCGACGCCGGTCGGCGCCGAGCAACGCGCTCGCGTCGCTGTCGGCGGCGTCGAGGCGGGCGGTGGGCGATTGTCGGGCGATGGAACTCATTGCTTCGCCCCCAGGCGGACGCGCGGATCGGCGTAGACATAGAGAAGATCGACCAGCAGGTTGACCAGCACGTAACTGACCGCGATCGCCATCACCGCGCCCTGGATGATCGGGTAGTCGCGGCGGCTGATGCTCTGCACCACCAGCCGGCCCATGCCGGGGATCGTGAAGACCGTCTCGGTCACGACCGCGCCGCCCAGCAGCGCCGCCAGCGAGGTGCCGACCACGGTGATCGCCGGCACCAGCGCGTTGCGCAGTGCGTGGCGGATGACGACGTGGCGGTGGGCGAGCCCCTTGGCCATCGCGGTGCGGACGTAGTCCTCATTCAGCACATCGAGCATCGACGAGCGGATCAGCCGCGCCAGCAGGCCGGCGCTGGAGAAGCCGAGCGCGAAGGCGGGCATCAGCATCCGCTGAATATGCCCCCCGAGGTCCTCGGTGGGCGAGACGTACCCGACCGACGGCAGCCATTTGAGCCGCACCGCGAAGATGAGGATCAGCATGATGCCGAGGAAGAAGGTCGGGATCGCCGCGCCGCTGATCGCGAGCGCCGTCATCAGCCGGTCGATGATGCTGCCGGCCTTGAGCGCCGCGATCACGCCGAGGGGGATACCGATCAGCAGTTGCACGAACAGCGCGTAGAGCGTCAGCAACCCGGTCGGGGCGACGCGGTCCATCAGCGCTTCGGTGACGGGCATGCCGAGGAAGATGGAATCGCCGAAGTCGAGCGTCAGCACGCCGCCGAACCAGTTGATGAACTGGACGGGCAGCGAGTCGTTGAGCCCGAGCTGGTCGCGCAGCTGCTGGATGTCCTCGGGCGTGGCCTGGTCGCCCAGAATGATGGCGGCCGGGTCACCGGGGGTGAGGTGGACCAGCGTGAAGACGACCAGCCCGACGATCAGGATCACCGGGATCAGGAGGACGATGCGGCGGAGGATGTAGGTGATCAAACGCGTTTCCTCGATTGGGGTGCGCCGGGGCTGAGAGCGCTTGCCGGCCTGGTGGTTCCTTGAAGCCTACGATTTGAGCCAGAGGTTCCAGTAGGGAATTCCCTGTTCGATCTGGTTCACCCATCCGCCGACCCGCTCGGAGTAGTAGCTTGCGATGGCAACATCACCGAGCTTGATGGCCGGAATTTCGGTGTAGATGTTGTGCTGCAGCTCCTCCCAGATGCCATAGGCGGTGTCGAAATCGGGCTCCCGCAGGAGCTGGTCGGCGAGCGCCAGGCTCGCGTCGGAGTCGTACCATCCCGGATAGGTGCCCATCTGCCCGATCATCGTGATCTGGCTTGGATCGGGTACGAAGCAGTGCCCGGTCACGAACACTTCCCATTGATCTTCCTGGCTGCGGCGATCGAACACGGTTGCCCAGTCAACCGCCTGCAGGTCGACCACGAAGCCCGCCGCCTCCAGCTGCTGCTGGGCAATCACGCTGTCGTTGAAATAAGTCGGCCGTTCCTGCGAGGTCAGGAACCGGATGGGCGTACCGTCGTAGCCGGCCTCCTCCAGCTTCTGCTTCGCCAGCTCGGGATCGTTGACGTTGTACAGCTCCTCACCGGCGGTGGTATGCCACGCCGATTGCTGCATCATCCACCCCGGATCGAGCACGAAGAAATCGCTGCTGCCCTGCGAGGCGGTGAGGATCTCCTCGTGATTCAGGGCGGCGCGGAACGCCTCGCGGATGGCAAGGTTGCCCATGATCGGCGAGCGCCAGTTGAGGAAGAAGCACTCGAACTTCGCAGGCGGGTTGATCTCGGCGACGATGCCAGGCGTGGTGCTGAGGACCTCGTACTGGTCGTTGGAGATGTCGTGCGCCAATTCGTAATCGCCTGCCTGCAGACCCGCTACCCGTGACGCTTCGTTCGGCACGGGGACGAACTCGATTTCGTCGACCCAGGCGTGTCGGGCCCCGCCATAGCCGTTGGTTGACTCCTCGCGAGGCAGGTAGTCCTCGAACCGGATCATACGGATGTAGGCGTCGGCCTGCCGCTCCGAGAGCATGTACGGCCCGGTGCCGATGAGCTGATCGTCACTGGAGAACGGATCGATGCCGATCGCGTCGATCACCGATTTCGGGTGGATGGTGCATCCCTGAACGTTGTTGGCGAGCGCGATCAGGAGCGGCCCAAAGGGGGTGCTCAACCGAAACTCGACGGTTTTCTCGTCGACTTCGACGAAGGCATCGACCGCCTCGAACAGGTTCTGTCCGACTCCGCTGATCTGGGACCAGCGCATCACCGATGCATGAACGTCGGCGGCCGTCATCGGCTCGCCGTTGTGGAAGGTGATGCCCTCACGCAGGGTCATCGTGTGGGTGAGTCCATCGTCACTGGGCGTGTAGGTGTCGACGAGGAGCGGGATGGGCTGATAGTCCACGTCATAGGTGAACAGCGTTTCATACATGGCATACGTAATATCGGCGACGATAACGGCCGTGGTTTGATGCTCATCGAGGGTGGGCGGCTCGCCCACGAGCGCGACTCGCAACGTTCCTCCGCGCGTGCCCTCTTCCGCCTGGGTGCTCGCCATGGCTGAGGGCATCCCGGTGGTGAGCCGCGCTGCCGCCAACCCAGCGCCCATCCCGGCGGACCCCTGGATGATTGTTCGCCGGGTCAATCTGTGTCGGTTGTCACGCATGAGATCTCCCTGCAAGTGTGGTGGAGGGGGCGGCGAAAAGCTGGTCATGGTCGTGCGCTGGCCAGAGCCATCCATCGACCGAGTTGTGCAACAGGACCGATCCTAACGATGCGCGAGGTCTTGTCAATACGTGAAACGACAAACGTGCAGGACGGCGTGGCCGAGTACGCCCGTCGCCGCAACGTCGGCGCCGATCGCCGCCGACCGCTGGAGCACCTCGCGTCGCGTCAGGTGTCCGTGTTTGGCTTTCATGAGGAATTCGTCCTTGCTGGTGAGCATGGCCATGCGCGTAGGAGACGATGACTCGAAATCTGCCGTGCCTGACAGGGGGAATGAGATCCGATCGCTGTAGTGATAGGGAAACCGCGTCATGGATGGGGCGGTGGTGTACTCGTAATGCCGGCCCCCGCTGAAAGCAACAGACGATGTGCCCCATCACAACGTCACCCTGAACTTGCCGAGGATGCCCCACCCCTGACCCCACCCTGTGTCGGGGAAGGGGAGTCAGTGGGGAGGACCCATCGCTTTGCTCTGGGTGACGAACACTCGTGTCCGGCCTGACGTCGATGTGCGCCACGACGAATGTGCGATGCGGCTGTTCTGCGGTCGTCCGGCGAGCCCGTCCACGAA
>JAEVYR010000081.1 GCA_023392645.1 Chloroflexota bacterium
CGAGGCGGCGATGCCGCCCATGAAGTAGTGCGCGGCCGGGGCGACGGGGATGCGATCGGCCGCCATGTCGATGCCGGCTCTCGTGAGGTGGCGGTCGATCGTCGGGAACCGCTGCCGGACGAACGCGGCATCGAGGTGCCGCAGGTCGAGCCAGGCGCGGCTGCCGGCGGCAATCTGCGCCTGAATCGCCCTGGCAACGACGTCGCGTGGGGCCAGCTCAGCGCGCGGGTCGATGTCGAGCATGAAGCGCTCGCCGGCATCGTTTCGCAGCACGGCGCCGTCGCCGCGGACCGCCTCGGAAATGAGGAACGGATCCTCCCCTGGCAGGTCCAGCACCGTCGGGTGGAACTGGGTGAACTCGAGATCGGCGCAGGTGACGCCGGCCCGAAGCGCGATCGCAATCCCATCGCCGGTCGCCCCGGCGGGGTTGGATGAGACGGCCCAGAGCTGCCCCGCGCCGCCGAGCGCAAGCACGGTGATCGCGCTCGCCACGGTGGTCCGCTCGCCGGTCTCCGTCGAGACCAGCTCCGCACCTGCGCAGCGGCCGTCGACGACGCGAAGTTCGACGAGTGCGGTGTGCTCGCGGATCGTCAAATCGTGGCGCGCGGCGATGTTGGCGACAAGGGCTCGCTCGATCTCGGCTCCGGTGGCATCGCCTCCGGCATGCAGCACGCGCGAGCGGCTGTGGGCGGCTTCCTTGCCGAGGGCGATGCGTCCGTTCTCGGTGTCGAACGTAGCGCCCTGCGCGATCAGCCAGTCGACGGCCGATTTTCCGGCGGCGACGAGCGTGCGCGCGGCGTCGACATCGACGAGACCCGCGCCGGCGGCAACGGTGTCGGCCAGATGCAGGTCGGCGTCGTCCATTTCGTCCACGGCGGCGGCGAGGCCGCCCTGGGCGTAGCGGGTGTTGCTCTCGCCGAGCGCGCTCTTGGTGACGAGCATGACGCGGGCGGGCTCGGGGAGGCTGAGCGCGAAGGTGAGCCCAGCGACGCCGGCGCCGGCGATGAGGATGTCGACGACGGGCTCGCGGTCGGTCTGCGTGTCGATAGTGGTGTGCCTCCGGTCGAGCCGGTCCGGAGGTCCCGGACCGAAGTGGGAGTTAGTGTACCACTGACACGAAGTCGCGAAAATCCAGTTTCGATCGTGGATTTCCTAAATTGGAGCACGAGCCCACATCTGCTACGTCGACTCACCCCACCTCGAGGAACCCTCGGTCGGTGACGCGAGCCGCGGGGATGACGGAGATGCCCAGGAACGCAAGCTGCCCGAATGGCGACGTCGGCGACGCGCCGAGCGAGCGGGCCGCTGCCTCGACGGCATCGTAGGCGGTCGCGACGGCCTCCAGCGGCTGGTCCGACATGAGCCCGGCGATAGGTAGCGGCAATGCCGCGATGACCTCGCCGTCGGCGACCACGGCCAGTCCGCCCTGCATGTCGGCAACGGTGGCGATGGCGGCCAGCATGTCGATGTCGGAGGCGCCGACGACCATGATGTTGTGCGCGTCGTGCCCGATGGAACCGGCGATTGCGCCTCGTTTCAGGCCGAACCCCGCGATCATGCCGACGCCGACGCGGCCGGTGGCGTGGTGGCGCTCGACACAGGCAAGCTTGAGCAGGTCTCGCGACGGTTCGGCGACGGCGTGGTCGCCGGAAACCGGCGGGTCGATGGGGAGGACGCGGGTGAGGATTTGATCGGGGATCACCTTGACCGCGCGGGTCGCTTCCGTCGCCGGCAGCCGAAGATCGGAGAGATGAACCGGCGCGAGATTGACCGTGTGCGTCAGCCACGCCGGCGTCTGGGAGGCAGGAATCTCTCCGATGAACGCGCCGTCGCGAGCAACGCACGTGCCTTCGAACCACGTCTCGCGAACGTTGAGCTTCGTCAGGTCGCCGTCGAGGACGACGAGGTTGGCGTCGTAGCCGGCGGCGACCGCGCCGATGTGCCACAGGCGCCAGTACTGGGCGACATTCCAGGTGGCCATGGTGATGGCGCGGATCGGGTCGAGCCCGGCGGCGATCACCGTGCGGAGGATATCGTCGACGTGGCCGTTGTGAAGCAGGTCGTGAGCGTCGCGATCGTCGGAGCCGAAGCAGCAGCGGCGCCAAGTTGCATCGTCGACGAGCGGCAGCAGGTCGAGGACGTTCTTTTCGCTCGACCCCTGGCGCAGCATCAGCATCATGCCGGCGGCGAGTTTGTCGCGAGCCTCATCGAGCTCGGTGGATTCGTGGTCGGAGCCGATGCCGGCGGCCACGTAGGCCTGCACCGCACCCCCGCCGAGCCCGGGGCTGTGGCCGTCACGCGGCATGCCCTCGGCGGCGCGAATCTTGTCGAATATCTCTCGCTCGGCGCCCAGGAGACCGGGGAAGTTCATCATCTCGCCGAGGCCGACGGTTTGCGGCCACGCCATCATCGTGGCTATGTCATCGACCGAGAAGCTGGCGCCCGGACTTTCCAGCGGGCTGGCCGGGACGCAGGACGGAGCGGTCCACCGGATCAGCATCGGCACGCCATCGGCGGCCGCGCGCATCGCCTCGATGCCGCGCAGCCCGGCGACGTTGGCGATCTCGTGCGGATCGGTGATCACAGCGCCGGTGCCATGCGGGATGACCGCGCGGGCGAACTCGGGCACGCGCAACATCGTGCTTTCAATATGGATATGGCTGTCGATGAAGGATGGCGCGACCACCATGCCGGTGCGATCGAGCCGCTCGGGGGCGTCGTACCCCGGTCCGACGCCGGCGATGACGCCGTCGACGATGGCGACATCGGCTTCAACGAGCGTCTGCGTGAACACGTTGAGCACCGCCGCGCCGGCGATGAGGGTGTCGGCGGGCTCGATTCCCTGAGCCACGCGCACGCGACGGCGCCACGATTCGTAAGATCGATCGTCGGTCAACGCTTGCCTCCCCGCACCAGGATTCATGCCGCATCCGGCTCCGTCGGTGTCGATGACTCCCTGTCGCGCCGTGCCTGTGCCGGTCGCCTTTTGCTGGCGCGGGGTCTGCGCCACGGCACACGCGTCAATGGAGCCTTCGGGTTCGGTCTTACCCGAGCTCGCGCTCGATCATGGTGACCAGCTCCTCAATGCGAGGCAGGCGCTGGCGAACGAAGGCCGGGATATCCTCCCCGCGCTGGAAGGGCATCTCGACCGTTTCGATCACGCCAACGCCCTCCATCTCTTCATCCCAGATGGCAACCTGATGGGGCTGGAGGTAGCCGCGTGAGACCCGGGGGATCTGCATGCGCGCCAGCCGCGTCCGCGCCTGGCGACGCCACGGCGAGTCTTCCTCGGCGTACAGGCCGGGGGAGACCGCGCGCAGCTCGATCTCATAGCCATCCTGGCCGATGCGGACGTCGGCGCGGCCGAGCTCGTCGTCGACGGCGATCGACCAGCGGTTGGACTCGTCAATGGTGCCATAGGCCCAGAAGCCGTAGGCGCGCAGGGCCTGTCGCACCGGCTCGAGCGTCTGCTGATCTTCCCGGAGGCTGTCGGGCTCTGGGGATTCGGGATGGAAACCGGGGTCGGACACAGTCGAAAGCTCTCCTGATTCACGGCGCGGCCGGCGTTGTCGGCCGGTCGCAGATTGCTGCACACAGTGTGCCGCAGCGCCACGGCAGATGCGATACCCGCGCACGCTTGCGCGCGGCCGCTGGGCAGCCGATCGGCCCGCCGGGGCCGGGATGCTGGCCTGCCGGTGGTTGACGTGGCTGGGTGGGGCGAGTATCTTTCGCTCGAAATATCAACGCAACGCAGCAAGACGCCCGAGCCACCGATACCGCGACGGACGCGCATATCGGGCGCGGCATGGGCATCCTGCCTCACGACTTCGAGTCCAGCTTCGCCGGGGAAGGCCCTCGGATGGACACGCGAGCCCGACCAGAACGGGCATGGAGGTTGCAAGACATGACGGACGCACGGTATGCCGCACTGGTCGAGAAGCTTCGCCGTGGAGAGGTCGACCGGCGCACGTTCCTGGTCCGGGCCGCCGCGCTCGGCATCGGCCTGACCACCGCCCAGATTGCCGTTTGGGATGTCGCCGCGCAGGATGCCTCCCCCGAGGCCAGCGGTGGCGCCGCGAGCCTGACGCCGGAGAATCTCGGCGTCGAGGGGATCGAGCACAGCACCGACACCAGCAAGGGCACGATCAACATCTACTCGTCGTGGCCGATGAACGGCGCGTCGGAGCAGATCGGCGGCGACTCCGCCGCGTCGGTCGCCTACGCGCTCGAGGTCTACGGCAACGCGGCTGGCGGTTTCGCCCTCAAGTTCGAGCCGCTCGACGACGGCATCGCGGCCAACAACGGCTCGTGGGACGCCGCCAAGGAGGCCGAGAACGCGACCATGGTCGTCAACGACCAGGACGCTGTCGCGTACATCGCGACCTACAACTC
>JAEVYR010000109.1 GCA_023392645.1 Chloroflexota bacterium
AGTGCATACCGTCTTTACAGGCCGCCGCAGGGGCGGCACGACACGATTTGGAGGCAATCCACCGATGTCCGTTGCCTGTCTCCACGTTCCCCATTTCGGCCTGCGCGTCGCGATGCTCGCCCGGCCCGAGCTCGACGGTCACCCGCTCATTCTCAGCGACCCGCACCACGGTCGCCCGAGCGTGCTCGACGCCACGCCCGAGGCACGCCAGAAGGGCATCCGCAACGGGCTCTCGCCGCGCGAGGCGGCCGCGCTTTGCCCCGACGCAATCGTGCTGGCGCCCGATCCGGCCGCCGAGCATGAGCAACTTCGCGTCATCACCACCGCCCTCGACGGGGTCAGCCCGCTCGTCGAGCCCGATCCGGGCGAGGCGGGCACCTGGTACGTCGACCTGACCGGGCTGGGTCGTCACTTCGCCTCGACCCGCGAGGCCGGATCGCACATGCTCGCGCTGGTCACGCCCAGCCTGCGACCGCGGGCCGGCATCGCCATCGGCAAGTTCGCCGCACGGGTCGCCGCCAACCGCGCCGCGCCGGGCGGTGTCGCGCTCATCCCGCCGGATCGCACCCGGCAGCTGCTGGCAAGCGCGCCGGTCGCGCTGCTGCCGCTCGACGTCTCCACCCAGCACGAGCTGCACCTGATGGGCATCGAAACGCTGGGGCAATTCGTCGCCATCCCGCGCGCGAAGATCGGCGCTCGCTTCGGCCCCGCCGGGCAGCGCGCGTGGGACCTGGTCACCGGCGACGCGCGCGACCCGGTGGTCGCGCCGCCTCGCGCGCTGACCGTGGTCGAGGGGCTGGAAATGCCGGCGCCGGCCACGAATCACGATGTCTTGATGTTTGCCCTGAAGCAGCTCGTCTACCGTGCATTCCGGTCGCCCGACCTGCGCTACCGGCACGCGCGGCAGATCACCATGCGCGCCGGGCTGGAGCACGACCGCTCGTGGGAGCGCTCGATGGTCTTCAAGGACGCCTACGGGCCGGACCGGCTGGTGCGGGCGATCGGGCTGCGGATGCAGCACCTGGAGCTGCCGGGGCCGGTCGAAACGCTGACGATCGAGATCCGGGGCATCGTCGAGACGACCGCGCACCAGACGATGCTGCCCGCGCTTCGTCCACGCCATCTCGCGCCACTGTCGCACGCCGTATCGATGCTCAAGCAGCGCTACGGCCTCTCTCCCCTGTTTCGCATCGTGGAGGTAGAACCATGGTCTCGCATCCCGGAACGCCGTCACGCGCTGGTCAGCTACGACCCCTGAACCAGCCCCGCCAGATCGAGGTCGTCGTCGATGGGAACCGCCCGACGGCGATTGTCGACCCGCCGCACCGCCACCGGATCGAGCAAATCCAGGACACCTGGATCATCGACGACGAGTGGTGGCGCGACCCCGTCAGCCGGCAGTACTTCCAGGTGCTGCTCGAAGGGGGGATGGTTCGCACGATCTTCCACGATCGCACGGCGGGCACCTGGTTCGCGCAGAGCTATTAGGCCCAAACCATCCCGTAGCGCCGGCCCTTGTGCTGGCCCGGACGCAATGAACACCCCATCAGAGGCCCGAAGGCCCGCAGCATCCCGGTGGGTCCGTCTCGCCGTGGCCAGACAATCGTCAGGAGGAGCGAGGTCTGAGTCTCCGACCCCAACGCCACTTGTCATCCTGAGCGCAGCCCCCGCAGGGGGCGAAGTCGAAGGATGACAGCGGTTATCGGGGGCAGGAATCGCGGGTTGGCGACCACAACGGACCCGGGCCCCTCGGCCCGGGTCTACGGGTGGCGCTTCCATGGGAGGGGGCAAGCTCCTCCCCTACGAAAGGTTGTTGACCCAAGGGGCTTTCCATCAGGGACCACGATGACATGTACACCGAGCTGCACCTGCACACATCCTTCTCCTTTCTCGACGGCGCCTCCCAGCCCGACGAGCTGATCCGGCGTGCCCAGGATCTCGGTTACACCTCTCTCGCCATCACCGACCACGACGGTCTCCACGGCGCGCTCGAGTTCGCCCAGCTCGCCGACGCCGCCGGCATCCAGCCGATCACCGGGACGGAGATCACCCTCGCCGACGGCTCCCACCTCACCCTGCTGGCCGAGACACCGACCGGCTACGGCAACCTCTGCCGGGTGCTGACCCACATCCACCACGGCCGCCACCCGGCGCCGGTGGCGCTACCCGGCGCCGATCCGCTCGACCACGAGCTGAACCCGCCGCTGGGCGACTACGCCGAGGGAATCATCCTGCTCACCGGTTGCCGCGACGGCCAGCTCAGCCGCGCTGTCGCGCGCAACAACATGACCGACGCCACGTCCGTACTCCGGCAATACGTCGCGTGGTTCGGTCGCGACAACGTCTTCGTCGAGCTCCAGCAAAACGAGGTCTTCGGCGACACCGCCCGCATCCGCGCGCTCGTCGCCCTCGCCGAAGCGGCCGGCGTCGGCTCCGTCGCTACCAGCGACGTCCACTACCACGCCGCCTCGCGCCACCAACTGCAGGACGTCCTCGTCGCCATCCGCAACCGGACCACGCTCGACGGCTGTCACCGCGAGCGTCGCCCCAATGCCCGCTTCGCACTGCCCACCCACGCCGAGATGGCCCGCCGCTTCGCCGACTGGCCCGAGGCGATCGCGAACACGCAGGTCATCGCCCGGCGCTGCGAGGCGTTTCGCATCACCCGCGACCTGAAATACACCTTCCCCGACTACGACGCCGGCACCGGCGAGTCGCCTGACGAGGCGCTGGCCCGCATCTGCTGGGAGACCTTCGAGCAGCGCTACCGCCCGGACAACCAGGTGGCAAAGGATCGCATCCGCGAGGAGCTGCGGCTGATCTCGCGCCACAATCTCTCCGGTTTTTTCCTCATCTACCGGGATTTGCTGGAGCTGGCGCGAGAGGTCGCCACCGAGCTGCGCGGCGGGCCGGTGTCTGGCTCGCGCCGGTTCCTGCCACCGGGACGCGGCCGCGGCTCGTCGGTCAGCTCGGTCGTCTGCTACCTGATCGGTCTCTCGCCGGTCGATCCCCTCGCCCACGACCTCTACGTCGGCCGCTTCCTCAATGAGGAGCTGCCGTCGATCCCCGACATCGACCTCGACTTCCCCCGCGAGATCCGCGAGCGGCTGATCGAGCGCGTCTACGACGTCTACGGCGCCGACCACGCCGCGCTGGTCTGCGCCTTCTCAACCTACCGCCTGCGCAGCGCCGTCCGCGACGTCGGCAAGGCGCTCGGGCTGCCGCTGCCCGACCTCGACCGCATCGCTCGCCTCAGCGAGCCACGCTCGGCCGACAGCCTCGCCGAGGAGCTGGACCACTTGCCGGAATACGCCGCCCGACGCAACACGCCGCCATGGAGCTACCTGATCGAGCTGGCGAAGCAGCTCGCCGGCTTCCCCCGCCACGTCACCCAGCACGTCGGCGGCATGATCGTCTCCGCCTCGCCGCTCAACGAGATCGTGCCGATCCAGCCGGCGGCGATGGAGGGGCGCTTCATGTGCCAGTGGGACAAGGACTCCTGTGAGGACGCCCGCTTCATCAAGATCGACTTCCTCGCGCTCGGCATGCTCTCGCTGGTCGAGGAGGCGCTCGACCTGATCGACGCCACCGGCACGGAGGTCGATCTCAGCCGGATCGACTTCAACGACCCCGCCGTCTACGAGATGATCCAGGCGGGCGACACGGTCGGCGTCTTCCAGGTCGAGAGCCGCGCGCAAATCCAGATGCTGCGCCGGACCTTGCCGGTATCGCTCAACGATCTCGTGGTGCAGGTCGCGATCGTCCGCCCCGGCCCGATCGTCGGCGGCGCGGTGACGCCCTACGTCCAACGACGAGAGAACCCGGACTATGTGCCGGAGTACGACCATCCCCGGCTCGAGAAGCTGCTGAAGGAGACGCTCGGCGTGATCCTTTACCAGGAGCAGGTCGTGCAGGTGGCCGAGGAGTTAGCCGGGTTCTCGGCCGGGCAGGCCGACCAGTTGCGCCGGGCGATGACGCGCAAGCGCTCGGCCGAGGCGATGGAGGCGATGCGGGCGGAGTTCATCACCGGGTGTCTCGCGCAGGGCGACGTGACCCGGGAGACGGCCGAGGACGTCTTCGACAAGCTCACCGGCTTCGCCGAGTACGGCTTCCCCAAGAGCCACGCGGCGGCATTCGCGCTGCTCGCCTACCAGTCGTGCTGGCTGAAGCACTACTACCCGGCCGAGTTCCTCTGCGCGTTGCTCAACAACCAGCCGATGGGGTTCTATGCGCCGCATGTGCTCGTCAACGACGCGAAGCGCGGCGGCACCCGCGTGCTGCGGCCGGACGTCAACGCCAGTCTCGTCCCCTGCACCGTCGAGGGGCGACGCACAGTCCGGGTCGGGCTCGCCTTCGGCAAGGGACTCGGCGAGGACGCTGCCGGTGCGATCGCCAGGGAGCGAAAGCTGAACGGGGACTACCGCTCGCTGGCCGATCTCGTCCGCCGGGTACCGCTGCGAGCCGAGGCGGTGCGCCACCTGATCGCCGCCGGCGCCTGCGACGGCTTCGGCATGCAGCGCCGCGAGATGATCTGGCAACTCGGGCTGTTCATCCCGTCGAAATCGCTGAAGAAGGGCAAGAAACACAAGACCGCCGGCCGGCAGCTCTCGCTGGCGCTGCCGACCGATCAGGACATGACCGAGCTGCCGCGCACCTCGGCGTGGGAGCGGATGGCGGACGAGTACCGCATCCTCGGCATGTCGACGACGTTCCATCCGATGGCGCTGCTGCGCTCGAAGATGCCCCGGGGGATGGTCTCGACGCGGGATCTCGGCTCGATGCGGGACGGCGCGCTGGTGCGGCTGCCGGGCTTGATCGTCTGCCGGCAGCGGCCGGGCACCGCCAAGGGCATCACCTTCCTGCTGCTGGAGGACGAGTTTGACCTCGTCAACGTCGTCGTCCACCCGTGGCTGTACGAGCAGCAGCGGCACCACGTCCGCGCGACGCCACTGCTGGTCGTCCACGGGCGGGTGCAGCACGCGAAGAACACCATCAACATCGTCGCCGAGTCGGTACAGCCGATCGAGGAAATGCAACTGGTCTACCCCTACGACGGACGGGATCCGCAGCGCGGCCACCCGCTGGAGCAACCGGACGGCGAGGTGAATCCCGGCGCGATCGAGCTGGTGCAGCTCAACGAGCACCGGGCGGACGGTCCCCATCGCCGCGCCGACATTCGCGCCATCAGCCCCGACTCGCACAACTACCGATGAAACACGCACATGACCGGCTCGGCCAACCCGTAGACTCGCGCCCAGGTGCGCGAGTTC
>JAEVYR010000204.1 GCA_023392645.1 Chloroflexota bacterium
GGCCGAGTTCGCCAACTTCCGGCGTCGCACCGAACAGGAGCGGTCCCAGCTCGTGCCGCGCGTGCGGGGCGAGGTGGTGGCGCAGTTCCTGCCCGTGATCGATGACTTCGAGCGGGCGCTGTCGCTGATTCCCGACGACGAGCAGTCGAAGAGCTGGGTCGCGGGCCTGCAGATGATCGACACCAAGTTCCGCGGCATTCTCGATCGGGTCGACGCGAAGATCATCGACCCCATCGGCGAGCCGTTCGATCCGTCGCGGCATGAGGCGGTTGCCTCCGAGCCCGGCACCAGCAACTCGACCGTGGTCGAGGTCTACCAGAAGGGGTACGCGATCGGCGACATGCTGGTGCGGCCCGCAATGGTCAAAACCGGCGACCCCATCCGGACGCCGGACGCCTGAACGACATGGACTCCGGCTGGTTCGGCGGCGCGCGAACCGGGTCGGCTGCATGAAACCATCGCGCGCCGATGACGAACCGGTGCCGTTTCGGCACGAGACGACGCAGATTTTGAGGAGTTGAACGGATATGGCACGAACCATTGGCATCGACCTCGGAACGACCAACTCGGTCATGGCCACCATCGAGGGTGGCGAGCCGGTTGTCATCCCCAACGCCGAGGGCGAGCGCACCACGCCGTCGGTCGTCGCCGTCACCAGCAGCGGTGAGCGGCTGGTCGGTCGCTTCGCGCGACGCCAGGCGGTGACGAACCCGGAGAACACGATCTTCTCGATCAAGCGGTTCATGGGGCGCAAGTTCCAGGACCACGAGGTCGAAGACGATCAGAAGCTCGTCCCCTACCAGCTGAAGAAGGCCGAAAACGGCGACGTCCAGGTGAAGATGGGCGAGAAGTGGTACAGCCCGCAGGAAATCTCCGCGATGATCCTGCAGAAGCTGAAGACCGACGCCGAGGCCTATCTCGGTGACACCGTCGACAAGGCCGTGATCACCGTGCCGGCGTACTTCGATAATGCCCAGCGTGACGCCACCAAGGACGCCGGGCGCATCGCCGGGCTCGAGGTGCTGCGCATCATCAACGAGCCGACCGCATCTGCGCTGGCCTACGGTCTCGAGAAGAAGGAAGACGAGAAGATCGCCGTCTACGACCTCGGCGGCGGCACCTACGACATTTCGATCCTCGACCTGTCCGAGGGCGTCTTCCAGGTGATGGCCACCAACGGCGACACCCACCTCGGTGGCGACGACTTCGACCAGGTGATCATCGACTGGCTCGCCGACGAGTTCAAGAAGCAGGAGGGCATCGACCTCCGCAGCGACCGGATGGCCCTGCAGCGCCTCAAGGAGGCCGCCGAGAAGGCCAAGATCGAGCTGTCCAGCACCCAGCAGACCGACGTCAACCTGCCGTTCATCACGGCCGACGCGAGCGGACCCAAGCACCTCAACGTGCCGCTGAGCCGTTCGAAGCTGGAATCGCTGGTCGGTCACCTGATCGACCGGACCGTCCAGCCGATGGAGGCCGCGCTCAAGGATGCCGGCGTCAGCAAGAGCGAGATCGACGAGGCGCTGCTGGTCGGCGGCATGACCCGCATGCCGGCGGTGCAGAAGAAGGTCAAGGACTTCTTCGGCAAGGAGCCGCACAAGGGCATCAACCCGGATGAAGTGGTCGCCATCGGCGCCGCGATCCAGGGTGGCGTGCTCGGCGGTGACGTCAAGGACATCCTCCTGCTGGACGTCACCCCGCTGACGCTGTCGATCGAGACCCTCGGTGGCGTCGCGACGCCGCTGATCGAGCGCAACACCACGATCCCGGCGCGGAAGAGCCAGACCTTCACGACGGCGTCGGACAACCAGCCGCAGGTGGAAATCAACGTCCTTCAGGGCGAGCGCCCGATGGCGGCCGACAACAAGAGCCTCGGCCGGTTCATCCTCGATGGTATTCCGCCCTCGCCGCGCGGCATGCCGAAGATCGAGGTGACCTTCGACATCGACGCCAACGGCATCCTTAACGTCACCGCGAAGGACCAGGCGACGGGCAAGGAGCAAAAGATCACCATCACCGGCTCCTCGGGTCTCTCCGAGGATGAGGTGCAGCGGATGGTCAACGAGGCCGAGACCCACGCCGACGAGGACAAGCAGCGTCGCGAGGTGATCACCACCCGCAACGAGGCCGAGAGCCTTGTCTTCCAGGCGGAGAAGACCCTGGAGGAGTACGGCGACAAGGTCCCGAGCGAGAAGAAGGCCGATCTCGAGAACAAGATCCAGCAGATGAAGGATGTGCTCGAGAACGACCGCGAGAACGCCGAACGGATCAAGACCGGGCATCAGGAGCTGATGGCGGCGCTGTCGGCGGTCGGGCAGTCGATGTACGAGGCGGCGGGCGCGGACGGTGCCGGCGCCGAGGGAGCCGAGGGCTTCACGGCGAACGGCGAGACCGCCGACGCCGGCGCCACGGCCGACGAGGACGAGGCGACTGTCGAGGGCGAGTTCCGCGAGGTTCCTGACGACAAGTAGCCGTTCCCGAAGATCTATCGGTCGTGAAACGGGCGGGTGGATTGCTCCACCCGCCCGTTTCATGTCTGGAATCCGTGGTCTCCGCTTTGGGATGCTTCCATAGCACCAGCCTGGGCCCGGAAGTTCCACGAATCGTCGAGTCC
>JAEVYR010000210.1 GCA_023392645.1 Chloroflexota bacterium
TCGATATCGCCCACGAACGGCATGTGATCGATGCCGGGAACCTCGACGTACCGGGCGCCGGGTATGTTCGCCGCGATGTAGCGGGCGCCCTGCACCGGACACAGGGGATCATCGGTCCGGTGCACGACCAGGGTCGGCACCCGGATCGTCGGCAGGACGTGCCGGATATCGATCTCGGTGTTCATCTTCGTCAGTGCCAGCGCGGCGCCGGGGCTCGCGCTGCGTCGCAGGTATCCCGCCCACCATTGGCGAAACGGCTCGTCGTTCGTCATGGAGGCGGCAAGCAGATCGAGCACCGTGGGGCCACCCCACTCCTCCACGAAGGTATCGTAGAACGCCTGGCGCTCCTCCATGCTGGGTCCCCACGGATAATCCGTGCTGCGGATCCGCTTGGCGTAGGCGCCGTACATGACGAGCGCGCGGGTGCGCTCCGGATACGTCGCGGCGAAGAGCGCGCACATCGCGCTCCCCTCGGTGCTGCCGAACAACGCCGCCTGCTCCGAGCCGACCGCGGTCATCACGGCCTGGAGGTCCTCGATGCGCTCCTCGAAGGTGGGGATCGTGGCGACGCGGTCGGAGAGGCCGATGCCGCGCTTGTCGAACACGATCAAGCGAGAGAATGAGGCCAGCCGTCGCAGGAAGCGGGCGTATCCCGGCTCGTGCCAGTTCTCCTCGACGTTGGTGATCCAACTGGGGATGTGAACGAGGTCGAGCGGGCCGTCGCCGATCACCTGGTAGGCGATGCTGATGCCGCCGGCGCGGGCGTAGCGAGTCTCCGGCAGTCGCGGTTCGTCAGGCGGCGCATGCCACCCACCCGCTCCCCGGGAGGATGGGAACGCCAGCGCGTCGTATCGCTGGTACCGGGCCGGTCCGGTCATCTCACGCTCCGCGATTCGATCACCGTCGTCGTTATGGACCCGATGCGAACTTATGGTAACACTTGATTCGAGCCGGATCGTGTGTCTCACGCCGGCCCCGCCGGCGCGTTCTCTCGGCTGGGAATCGCGCGCTGGAGCGGCATGCCTGGCACCACGGAGGTGTACGTGAAGTACGGATTCATCGCCACGCAGGGAACCATCGAGGAAACGCTTGAGCTCGCCCGGATGGTCGAAGCCAACGGCTGGGACGGGTTTTTCACGTGGGACGGCATCTCGGTCGGGCCGATGCCGACGTGGGACCCGTGGGTCGTGATGGGCGCGGTCGCGATGCAGACCGAGCGCGTCACCCTCGGCGCGATCGTGCATCCCCTCTCGCGAAGGCGGCCGTGGAAGGTCGCGCGGGAGGCGCTGACGGTCGACCACCTCTCCAACGGACGGCTGGTGATTCCGGTGGCGCTCGGCGCGATCGACGACCGTGGCTTCAGCGGCGTCCACCCCGAGGTGACCGACCGCAGGCAGCGCGCCGAGCGGCTCGACGAGACGCTGGAGATTCTCAAGCTGGCGTGGCAGGGCGAGCCGTTCTCGTTCGAGGGGCCGCATTACCGGGTCGGGGACATGGTCTTCCAGCCGCGGCCGGTCAACGGCGACATCCCGATCTGGGTGGGCGGCGCGTGGCCGAGCGAGCGGTCGATGGGCCGGGCAGCCCGGTACGAGGGCATCCTGCCGAGCCTGGCCGGCTCGTTCGAGCAGCTCAGTCCGGAGCAGGTCGCCGAGGTCGCGGCGTGGGTCGCGGAGCGACGACAGGCAGACGGACCGTTCGAGATCGTGCTGGAGGGCACGACGCCGGGCGATGACCCGGACACCACCCGCGCCAGACTCCAACCGCTCGCCGAGGCCGGCGCGACGTGGTGGATCGAGTCGATGTGGGGCGACTACACCCTCGACGACCTCAAGCGTCGCATCGAGCAGGGCCCGCCGGCGGTGTAGCAAGCACCGTGATCGACATCTGTCCGTAGCCCCGCGCCGAGGTGCGCGGGGTTCGGCGTCGAACGCGTCATGCGGCCATCAAAAAGGGGTGCCGAAGCTCGGCGCAGCAAATTGCGCGTGCTATGATGCATGCAGTGTTGCATGCACGGCAGTTGAGGAGGTTCGGCATGGCCACGACCAGCATCCGCATCGAGCGCACCACCCATGAGCGACTCAAGCAAGTCGCCGAGAAGGAACATGCCTCCCTCGGCGGAGTCATCGACGAGTTGCTTGACCGATATGAGCAGGAAGAGTTCCGCCGTGCAGTACACGAAGGCTTCCGCGGGCTGCGAGAAGATCCGGCAGAGTGGGAGGCATACAAGAGGATGATCGCGCCTTGGGAAGCAACGCTTCTCGACGGCCTGGAGGATGAGCCCGCAGCCGATGTCGAAGCCGATGAGTAGCGCTCCGACAAAGATGCCACGTGCGGGGGAGGTCTGGTACGCATACCTCGACCCGATCCTCGGGCATGAACAGGGCGGTAACCGTCCGGTCGTAGTTGTGTCGGCCAACTGGTTCAACAACGCCACCGGCAGCAAGCTGGTTGTGGTCGTTCCCTTGACGACCACAGACAAACCATACCCGACGCATGTGCTCGTTACTGCCAGCGAGGCCCAGCTCGGTGTGGATTCATGGGCTATGTGTGAGCAGGTACGCGCGGTGAGCTTCGAACGATTCAAGAAGCTTCGTGGAACTCTGTCAGATCAGACGCTGTCCACACTTCGGACCATGGTGACTCGCATCCTGCACAACAGCTTTTCCAACTCCTGATCCTGTCGTTCAAACAGGGCCACCGCTGTCCGCTCCAGCTCCGTGCGGAACTCCTCGGATCTCACGGAAGCATCGGAGACGACGTCGACGTTGTCTCCGAACAACCGATCGAGTCCAGCAAGAAACCCAATGAATCTCCGTCCCACCCGGTCGTCGTAATCGCCAATGTCGACAAGGAAATCCAGGTCACTGCTGCCCTCGCTCCAGGTTCCCTTCGCCGCCGAGCCGAACAACGCGAGCCGACGCACGCTGTACTTCTCGCACAGCGCCTCAATCTCCGCCTGCCTGCTGGCCAGGACGTCGATCATGCCGCTCACCTCCAGCATACCGACTCGCGAAACAGAACCGCTACCCTCTGACCGCTTCTTCCGTTACCGGAATCAGAGACGCCTCGCACATTGCGGCGTGCGATGATCGACGGACCGGACGGGGAAGCGTGGCCCAGGGTGAGCGTCCTGAACGACTCGTCTGGAACGATTCCGGACGCGCATCGGCCAGGTTGATCTGGCGACTGTCGAGCACATTCGCATCATCGTGCGACAGCCTATGACCGACTGATTTTCGAATCGACGCACAGCGATACAGCTATCCGTTGCAGCTCCGCGCGAGCGTCCTCGAACCTGGCAGCCGCTCGGAGACGACGTCCAGGATGTCTCCAAACGGCGGTTCGAGCCCGGCGGGGAACCAGATAGGTCGCCTCCCACAGCGATCTCTTTGGGTGCATCAGCATCGCGCATAGCGGCGCACACCGCTCCCGTCAGACAGCGGTGCTGATGGCGATGCCCAACCCCATCGCGGCGTAGATACCACCCGTGACCCAGCGGGTCGCGCTGGCGATGCTCTGGTCGTTCCGCACGCGGTCGCCAATCACGCCGCCGAGTAGCGCGTAGCCTCCCTCGACCATGAGACCGAGCAGCACGAACACCAGCGCCAGAACCGCGAACTGCGCGGTGAGGTTGCCCCGCGCCGGATCGACAAATGCCGGCAGCATCGCAGCATGCATCAGGGTCGATTGCGGGTTGAGGAAGGTGATGAGCACGCCTTGTCCGTACGTTGCCCCGAATGTTCGCGCCGGGACGAGATCGATCCCACGCGATCGCGCCCGCATGACCCTGGCCCCGATCGTCACCAGGCATATGGCGCCTGCGTACCGGACGAAGTCGAACACCAGCGGCGACCCCGGCACGACCGCGCGAGTGCCTCCAGCAAAGATCGCCATGAGCACCAGATGGGCGCTCTGGACCCCGAGCACCGACACGAGCCCCGCTCGGCAGCCGCCATCCAGGCCGCGCATCAGGATGTACACCGCGATCGGACCGGGAACGATGAACAGCATCGCGACGAATGCACCGAAGCTGGCGATTGTCGTTGTGTCCTGCATGCCTCGTTGCACTCCTCGGGGTCGCTGCATACGTTCGACTCTTCGATTCAAAATAGGGAGTGGAACCGTCCGAGGTAAGCGGTCAAATACCCCATTTCGCCATCCCGTGGACATCCGCTTTTTTGACTACGCAATCGACCCGCGACCCCCTTACCGCCTTCCTCGTTACCGGAGTCAGAGACGCCTCGCGATGAGGGGCGTGCGATGATCGATGGACAGGACGGAGGAGCGAGAGCCAGGGTGGCCGTGTTGAGCGATGCCTTGACATTCCCCATCACCAGCGCCGGCGACCGTGATGGGACGCCGGAACCGCCCGGCGACGTCGAGCTGGCGTGGATCGCGGCCGCGCGGGACGATCCCCGCGCCTTCGCCCCGCTCTACGACCGCTACGCCGTGCCGATCTACCGCTTTTGCTTCCGCAAGGTCGGCGATCCCGATGTCGCCAACGACCTCACCGCGCAGATCTTCGTCCGCGCGCTGGAACGGCTCGACCGGTACCAGCAAAGGCCGGGCGCGACGTTTCGCTCCTGGCTCTTCGCGATCGCCCGCAACACGATCACCGACCGCTGGCGGCGGCACCGGCCGACGACCCCGCTCGACCCCGATCTCCACATCCTCGCCGACGACGATCCCGGACCGGAGGCGCGTGCCGTCCACGGTGACGAGCTCGACCGGCTGCTGGCGGTGCTCAACCAACTCCCCGACAGCCATCGCGACATCATCGAGCTGCGCCTGGCCGGGCTGACGACGAACGAGGTGGCCGACGCGCTCGGCCTGACGCAATCCGCCGTCAAATCGGCCCAATCCCGCGCCTACAAGCGCCTGCGCGACCTGCTTGCCCCGCCCGAAGGAGCCACCCCATGAGCGACCCCAACCGCACCTTTGGCGATACCCATGACAGCGATGATCTCCGCCGGGAGCCGACGACCGACGCGCCGAACGACGCCGACGCCCTCGACGCCTGGCTGAACGAGATCGCTTCCGGAAACGGGACTCCGGTCACCCGGCACCACGAGCCGAACGCCCGCACCGGCGACGCCGCGTCCGTGATGGCGACGGCGGCAGCGTTCCACCGGCAGGTCGAGACGGCGCAGGGGCGCGACGCCCGCGCGGGAGGTCCCGATCCGCAACTCTGGGAGACGATCATGGAGCGATCAGGCGCACCGAGCGCAGCGCCGGCGGTGACCACGACGGCCACCCCCCGGGTCGCACAACCGACATCACCACGACCCCAAGCAGCTTCCCGCCGGCCACGGCCCGTGGCAGGGCGGCAGCACGTCTGGAACATGGTCGCGAACCTGGGACTCGTCGCGGCGATCCTGCTGATGGCGTTCGGCGCCTGGCGATTCGCCGGCAGCCCCGGCCTGCAAGGAAGCGGCGACGGCACCGGGACGATCCCGGCGGGCCAGTTCGCGATGCAGCCGGCGACGCCGGGCGGCACGCCCGAATCGACCGGGGAGGCCCCGGCCGTGATCCCGCCGGTCGCGACGCCGACTCCGACGACCGCCTGCGACTTCGGCCGGGACATCCCGATTTTCCAGGAGGTCGATGAGTCGCCATGGGACGGCACCGCCGTGCTGCTCACCACCGACGGCGACATCGTGCTGACCTGCCCGGAAGAGCCAGAAGGCAAGGTGCTGGCGACGACCTCAGGTCCCGCCGGTGTCGCGCCGCTTGAGTGGCCCGGCGCGCTGATGGTGCATGACAACACCGACGATCCCGAGCAGAGCCGCACCCGCATCATCAGCCTGATCACCGGTGGCACCATCGAGTTCGGTACGATCCACTCTGAAAGCCAGGCGTCCGGACCGCGACAGGCGCCGGGCAGCCCGTGGGTGGTCGGTCCCGCTCCGGGCAACACCGACGACGTGCAGATCCTCGACTTGCGCACGATGCAGACCCGGCTGCTCTCCGATATCGCCGGCACGGCGCTGCCGACGCACGGCGGCTACCTGCTGTCGAGCAGCGACGACGGCAGCACGCTCGCGCTCGCACTGATGCGACACCAGTACCCCGCCGAGGGGGAGGCGTCGCTCGTCACCGGCGAACTGCCCGGCGATCTGCTGGTGCTGCGTGGCGCGCTTGAAACGGCAAGCTGGCTGACCGTGCCTGAGGACTTCCCGTTCGTGGTCGGCTTCGCGGTGTCGCCGGACGGTGATTACGTCGCGCTGCACGGCGCGAGTGGGTCGATGGACGCGCGCGAGCACGCGTACAGCATCTTCAGCCTAGCCGACAGCACGGCAATCGTTCGCTCATCGAGCTTCGAGACCGGACCGGCGCCCAGCGAAGGCGTCTGGACCGACAGCGGCTTCGCCTACATCGACGGCGACATGCTCATGCAGCTCCCGACCGATGGCAACGTCGGCGAGGAAGTCGTGTTCGGCGGCGATGGCCAGGGGACGCTGACGAACCTGCGGGCAACGACCGACACCTCCACCGTCCTCGTCGATCAGGAATGGAGTGATGACCTCGCGCCCCTGGTCGCCAACATGGAAACGCCCATCTCGTATTCGGTCAATGTAACCACCGGCGAGGCGGCGACGATCACCGGGGCCGACGTCAGCGAGAACACGCGCCCGTGGCCCTACCCGACCCGCTTCCTGGTGACGTTCGACTACTCGCTCGAATTCCGCGACACGATCACCTATCGGGTCATCGACGCCCTCACCGGCGAAACGGTCGGCACGCTGGATGACGTGCCGCTCGACAACAGCGGTTACGACGGCTACCCAATGCTCGGGCTGCGCTCGGTCGTCAGCTCGGCGGACGGCGAGACGGAGGTCATCGCCTTCGACACGCAGCACATTTACCTGATGCAGGTGGTCGACGGCGAACCGACGGTGCGGCAGATCGCCTCGCCCGAAGGCCTGCCGAGCGAATACCCCCTGATGGCCAGCATGTTCCTCTCGCCGGACGGCTCGCTGCTGTCGTTGACGGCGCAGGGCGACGAGGCACGCACCCGCTGGCTGCTACCGCTCGACGGCCCGCCGGATGCGTGGATGACGGTCGAGAACCTGACGGTCGGCAACGATCCCGGTTACATCCAGTTCGCCTCCGGCACCGGCGACTGACGCTGAGTCCGGACGAGACGCCCACCATACAACCTTCCGTACGAGCTCGGCCCGTACAGAGCATTTCCTTCTATACGCGCCTGACTTCTTGCGATTCAACACAAGGAGCGCCACCGCATGCACCGGCCACCGAAACTTCGCATCGCCTTCCTGCTGCTCGCCGCGCTACTGATCCCCCTGCTCGTCGCATGTGGAGACGACGACGGAAACGACAACGCTGACACCAGATTCGCGCCGTCCGAGACGGCAGTCCCGCGCGAGGCGGCCAATCAGCCAGATGCGCCCGCCTCGTCGCCGGTCGACAACCTCGTCGCGCGAAAGAGCTCCACCGAGCCCGCGAGCGATTTGCCGGAGGAACCCACCGTGCCGGCGGGGATCGTCATCGGGACAGCGGAGAGCGATGAGCCGATCGTCAAGAACACGCCCTCCGGCCCGGTGCCGACGCAGGTACCGCCGCCGCCCTCCGCCTTCGACGAGGACGGCGATGGGTTCTACACCGCCGACGAACTGGAGCAAGCGATTCGTTATCGGTTTCCCGACTACGAGTGGCCCGACAACTATCAGCTCACCGCCGACATCCTGATAAAGCATCTCGATCTGGGCAAGTTCCCGCCGGGCACGGGGTTCGAGGTGCAGGCGGAATACACGAACATCGGCATGTATCACATGTGTGCATGGCAGTTTGCCATGCTCGACGCCGTCCACGAGGACGATCCAGCGGTGATCGACGAAGCGCTGTATCAGCTCGAGGATATTGGGCTGATCAGAAATCGCTTCTTCGCGCATGATCAGGAAGCCGAGCAGGTCTTCACGGAGATGTACGACCGCGCCGCACTCGGCGATCCCGCCGACCTCCAGCAGTGGGTCGACAACAACTGCGGTTTCGAACGGGAAGCGTTCATCACGCCCGGCACGCCCGTGGGCGACTCGTCGCCCGCCGCGACTAGCAACGGCACGGAAGAGGCAGTCCGATGACCACCCGCGCGAGCTGGCTCAACCGTCTCGGATTCCTGCTGGTCTGGATCCTCCTCACTGCCGGGGTGTCGTTCTACGTCGCCCGAACCGCGGCGACGGAGGAAAGCCCAGTCGATGTGTCCGCGCCGCTGCCGCCGGTGACGCTCGACCAGCGCGCGACGGTGTCGCTGGAACAGGCAACGATCGTCCCCGTCGTTTCGGCCACTGGCACGGTGGTGAACTACAACGGCACCTGGATGCTCGAAGCTCCGGCCACCTCGGATGATGTCGCCTACCGTCTGCTCGACCCGCCGGTCGGCGTGCGCGCCCAGATCAGCGGCGGCCCCTCCGGGTTCGAGTGCCCGTGGGTCGGGTTGGGCCAGAGCGGCGTCCCCGATCCGGCCGATGCCGAAGACGGGATGGAGGCCGCAACGCCGGCCGCGAGTCCCGTCGCCAACAGCAGCTCCGGTCTGCACAACATCTCGGCACTGGTACCGATCGGTGAGGATCGCGGACCCGGGCCACTGGCGGAGCCAGAATCGCCGACTACGAGCGCGCCGGTCAGCACCTCCGGCGTCACGTTGCGCTGCGCAATCCCCGCCGATGTCCGCGTCGCCGCTGGGATGCGCGGCCTGATGGTGCTGCGCATGGATCAGCCCAGCGAGGTCCAGGCGCTGCCGGTCACCGCAGTGGTCGGCGGGGCGGGCCAGGGGCAGGTGGTCGTCGTCCACAACGACGGCACCACGGAGACCCGAACGGTCAAGCTCGGCGTCTCCGACATCTACAACATTGAGATCGCCGATGGGCTCGATTCGGACGAGGCGGTGCTACAGAACCCCACCCAGGCGGACTTCGCCCAGGCTGGGGAGAGAGACTGATGGAGGATCACCCCCTTCTGGAACTGTCTGGCCTGACGAAATTGTTCACACTGCCGACCGGCCAGCGGCTGGACGTGCTGCGCGGCATCGACCTGACGGTCAATCCGGGCGAGGTGACGGCGATCGTCGGGCGCTCCGGCTCGGGCAAGTCGACGCTGCTGAA
>JAEVYR010000212.1 GCA_023392645.1 Chloroflexota bacterium
GGTCACGTCATGGTGCACGGAAAGAGGCATCATTGTGCCGTAGCTGACGTATGCGAGAGGGAGGAGTGCGGACGATGCGACGATACGGGCAGGTGATCGGTGTGAAGCCGGAGCACATCGACGAGTACGAGCGGGTCCACCGCGCGGTTTGGCCGGAGGTGCTGGCGACGATCCACGCCTGCAACATGCGCAACTACAGCATCTTCCGCTACGGAACTCTGCTTATCGCCTATTTCGAATACATCGGTGACGATTTCGACGCCGACATGCGGCGGATGGCGGCCGATCCGAAGACGCAGGAGTGGTGGTCCGACTGCGAACCGATGCAGGAGCCGGTGCCGGAGGTGCGCGCGGGCGAGTGGTGGCACGCCATTCCCGAGGTGTTCCACACGGACTAGCGAAATGCGCGTGTTGCGTCGATCATGTGCCGAGTGACCCGAGCCGACGACAGGAGACCTGGCAACACATGACGACGACCGATACCCTCGCCCGCCGCCCCTTCGGAGCCACCGGCATCGATGTGCCACCGATCGCGATCGGATGCGCTCCGCTGAGCAGCATGCCCGACACCTTCGGATACGGCGTCTCCGAGAAGGACGCGCTGGCGACGATCCGCGCGGCGCTGGACAGCCCGATCGACTACCTCGACACGGCGGCGGCGTACGGCGATGGCGAGAGCGAGCGGCTCGTTGGCCTGGTGCTGCGCGAGCGCGGCGGGCTGCCGCCCGGCGCGGTATTGGAGACGAAGGTCGGCCGCGAGCCCGGAGGGGCCTACGACGGTGACTCCACCCAGCGACGCCTCGAGCGCAGCCTGGAGCTGCTCGGGGTCGACCGGCTCGAGATCGTCTACCTGCACGATCCGGAGGCGATCGGGTTCGAGGCGGCGATGGCGCCGGACGGCCCGGTCGCCACGCTGGAGCGCTATCGCGACGAGGGCGTGATCGGGCATGTCGGCATCGCCGGCGGGCCGATCGACCTGATGACGCGCTTCGTCGAGACGGATCGCTTCGCGGCGGTGATCACGCACAACCGCTACACGCTGCTGAACCGGATCGCCGATCCGCTGCTGACGCTGGGTCACGAGAAGGGCATCGCGGTGCTGAACGCGGCGCCGTACGGCTCGGGCATCCTCGCCAAGGGGCCGGCGGCCTACCCGCGCTATGCCTATCAGGATGCCGAGGACAACGTGGTGGAGCGGGCGCGGACGATCGCGGCGATCTGCGACCGGCACGGGGTGCCGCTGGCGGCGGCATCGCTGCAGTTTTCGATGCGGGACCCGCGGATCACGGTGACGATCGTGGGAATGAGCAAGCCGGTCCGGGTCGCGGAGACGATCGGACTGGCGACGGCGGCGATCCCCGCTGCGCTCTGGGACGAGCTCGAGGAGGTCCCCTTCGACATGACCGAACCGCAGTAGGATCACGGAGGGCGGGGATGGACACAATGGAGGAGACGATCTCGCTGGACGATCCGCGCCTGGCGTGCGAGGGGTTGATCGCGCTGCGCCGGGAGGGCGACTGGTGGCAGCCATGGCGCCTGCCGCCGGAGCGCATCGGCACCGCGCACGCCCCTACCCTCGAGGAGCGCGCCCGCATGCCGGCCGGCGCGCGCATCGGGATGCGTACCGATGCCACGCGGGTGTCCCTCGCCATTGATGGCGATGCGGCGGACGACAACCTGGCCTACTCGCTGGTCGATATCACGGTCGATGGGGAGCTCGCACACCGGTTGCCGGTCTTGGCGGGGAGCGGCGGTGTCGCCGCGGAGGTGCCGGCCGGCGACAAGGAGATCGAGATCTGGTTGCCCCAGTACGGCGTCGTGCGCGTCGGGGCTGTCACGCTTTACGGATATCGCGAGGTCGTGCCAGCGCCGCGAACGGGAGCACGCTGGATCACCTACGGCAGCTCGATCACGCATTGCAGGGAGGCGGCCGGACCGAGCAAAACATGGCCGGCGCTGGTGGCGCGAGCGAACGACTGGCGCCTGACCTGCCTGGGGTTTGGCGGCGACTGTCATCTTGACCCGCTGGTGGCTCGGACGATTCGCGATGCCGAAGCCGATCTCATCTCGCTGTGTCTCGGCATCAACATTTACGGCGGTGGCACCTTCGGGCTTCGCTCGCTCGCCTCGACCGTGTCGGGGTTCATCGAGACCGTGCGCGACGGGCATCCCGATACGCCGATCGTGGTGATCACGCCGATTTTCTCCCCCGCGCGAGAGACACAGCCGAATGTTGTCGGCATGACGCTCGTCGAAATCCGCGAGCAGGTCGCCGCGGCGGCGGAAATGCTGATGCGGCTCGGAGACGAGCGGCTCGTGCTGATCGACGGGCTGGAAATCATGGGCGCCGCCGAGGCGCACATGCTTCCGGACGACCTGCACCCGTCTGCTGACGGCTACCGGCTGATGGCCGACCGTCTCGCGCCGCGCCTGCGTCGGGCGCTGACCGAGGCCGAGCTCGCCACGGCGCGTTGATTATGGATATCCGTAGAGTCGTGTCGGTGGTCAGTACGGTCGGGGCGGTGGACGTGCAGCTGCCTCGGCGCGGCGACATCGACTTCTGGCAGCGAAACCCTGGGCACAGGACCCAGGTCTACGGGGTGGTTCTCCAGAGACTGGACCACCAGTCGAGGTGAGGCATCGCGGTTTCGCCGGCGGCGGCGAGCATCGCCGGCACGTCGAGCGGCAGGCTGAGGAAGCTGACGCGGATCGCGCTGCCGGCGATCTCCAGCACCGCCAGCTGGGCGCTATCCACGGGCCGGGTGGGCGGCAGGTCCGGCGTGCCGGGACCGGTGCCGCCGAGACCGACGCTGCCGGGGTTGATCAGCGTCCACGCTCCCTGGGTTCGCAGCATCTGCAGGTGCGTGTGGCCGCCGGCGGCGATGCCCGCCGGAGTGCCGTCGAGCATCTTCGCCAGCGACCGTTTCGGTGTCGTGGGGCCGACCACCTCTTCCGTGCTTCGCGGCGAGCCGTGATAGAGCGTCAGCGACGTCCCTCTGGCGTCGATGTCTCGCGTGAGCGGCAGCTCCGCAAGCCACGCCAGCGCCGTGGGAGTGAGCTGTTCCCGGGCCCAGGCGTTGATCGCGTTCATCGCGGCGGTATCGCTGACGGCGGCAGGATTCGCGGCGAGCAGCCAGTCATCGGTGTTGCCACGCACGACCGGGATGGCTCGCTCCATCAGCAGCGCGATCGTCTCCGCCGGCCACGGTCCGGGTGTCGCGACATCGCCGAGACAGGCGATGCGGTCGACGCCAATCCGGTCGAGTGCGGCGAGCGCCTCACGCAGCGCGAAGAGATTCCCGTGGATATCGGCAACCAGCCCGAGGCGCATCACGGTCAGCCGGGGATGTTGACCTTGTCGAGCCCCTTTTCGGGCGGCGGGAACTGCGGGTCCATCTCCTCCAGCGTCTGGCGGATCGCCCGGGCGACGACGAGGTCGCGGTACCACTTGTGGTTGGCCGGCACGGCGTACCACGGCGCCCGCGCGGTCGACGTCTCGCGGATCGCGTCCTCGTAGGCCTGCTGGTAGGCGTCCCACTGCTTGCGCTTGGCGAGGTCGGCCGAGTTGAACTTCCAGTGCTTCTCGGGCTCGTCGAGGCGGTCCTGCAGGCGCTGCTTCTGCTCATCCTTCGAGACGTTGAGGAAGAACTTGAGGATGCGGGTGCCGTTTTCGACGAGCAGCTCCTCGAAGTGGTTGATCAGCTCGTAGCGCTCGCGCCAGACCTCCTCGGGCACGAGCTTGTCGACGCGGACGATGAGCACATCCTCATACTGGGAGCGGTTGAAGATGTTGATCATGCCCTTCGCGGGGGTGTGCTGGTGGATGCGCCAGAGGAAATCGTGATCGAGCTCCTCCTCGCTCGGCGCCTTGAACGACCAGACGCGGACGCCTTGCGGGTTGACCCCCTTGAACACGCGCCGGGTGGTGCTGTCCTTGCCACCGGTGTCGGTCGCCTGGAGGATGACCAGCAGGCTCTGGCGATGCTCGGCGTACAGGCGTTCCTGGAGGGCGCGGATGCGCTTGCGCTCCAGCTTTTTGAGCGCCTTGGCGGCCTCCTTGTCGTCGTCGCCGTGGAGGTCGCCGGTGGAGTCGGGATCGGTGTCGGCGATGCGGCACGCGGCCGGGTCGTCGGTGCGGTGGTTGCCGATGCGC
>JAEVYR010000243.1 GCA_023392645.1 Chloroflexota bacterium
AGGCGTGTTACCGCCAGCGAGGGACAGAAGAAAAGCCAGCACCATCCCCGGAGGAGCCACAACGATGACTGAGTCTGTGGAGTCCGAGCAGACGATCGATCCGCGTCGGACCGCATTACTCGAGGCACGCCGCGCCTTGATGCAACGGTTCGGCGCGCATCCCCACGCGTGGAGCGCCAACGGGCACACCTTCGGCTTCCAGGCGCCGCTGACGGTTCCTTCGCAGGCCGGCACCTACGTGCGGATTCACACCGACCACGGCGCCGATTTCCTGGGGCAGATCACCGAAAGCCGTCTCACCGAGCGCGCCGGTCCCGAGATCACCGCAGATGGCGCCGACGGGATGGGCATCGAGCTCGCCCAGGCCCGCGTGTCAAGCGCGTCGTTCCGGCTGAACATCCGGATGGTCGAGGGCGGCGGCACGCGGCTCGGTCGCGTCACGCCACAAGGGATCGTTCCCACGACCGATGCCGACCTTTTCGAAGACGCCGAGCTGAACCGCGCTCCCGCGGCGGATGTCGACCGCTATCTCGACGGCCAGTTCTCCAACAAGGTCGCGCTCGATATCGGCACGATTCCCGACGGGGACGGCACCGCGCGCGCCCGGCTTCAGGCATCGGGGTTCGATCGACACACCTTCCTGTGTGGCCAGTCGGGCTCCGGCAAGACGTATTCGCTCGGACTGATCCTCGAACGCATCCTGCTGGAATCCGAGCTTCCGCTCGTCATCATCGATCCCAACTCCGACTTCGTCCGGCTCGGCGACGCGCGCACCTTCGAGCAGGCGACACGCGGCTTCGGCGGCGAGCTGACTCCCGAGCAGTACGCCACGCTGCGCGCCCGGTATGAGGCCGTTGCGGAGCGGGTGCGGGTGTTCCGGCCCGTCCCGCGAGGGCAACGGAGCGACCGCGCCCTGCGCATCCGGTTCAGCGATCTCGCGCCAGCCATCCAGGGCCTGGTGCTCCGCCTGGACCCCCTCCGGGATCGTGAGGAGTATCACGTGCTCCGCACCACGATCGAACGCCTCGGGCGCGAGCGCTACTCCATCGCCGATATCCAGGCCGCCGCCACGGCGACCCTCTCCGAAGACTCGCTGGCACTCGCCCGGCGCATCGCGAACCTCGGCGTCGACCGATGGGATGTTTGGGCCGAGGCGGATGAGCCCTCCGTCGCCGACATCGGGCCGTCGCTCGACGACGCTCGCGCGCTGGTGTTCGATATCGGAGGGTTCGGCACGCCCGAAGAGAAGTCGCTCATCGCGACCGCCACACTCGGCGCCTTCTGGCAGCTTCGAGAGCGGCGCGAGCCGGTGCTGATCGTGATCGACGAGGCGCACAATGTCTGCGCCCAGGAACCCGCCGACCCGCTCCAGGCGGCGGCGACGGAGCGCGCCATTCGCTTCGCCGGCGAGGGCCGCAAGTTCGGTCTCTACCTGCTGATGTCGACGCAGCGCCCACAGAAAATCCATCGCAATGTACTGTCGCAGTGCGACAACCTCGTGCTGATGCGGATGAACTCGGCCGCGGATCTCGCGCAGCTCGCCGAGGTGTTCTCCTTCGTCCCGGCGTCCCTGATGGAGCGCGCGAGCGGCTTCAGCCAGGGGGAGTCGCTCGTCGCCGGCAAGATCGTCCCCTCACCGCTGCTGGTGCGCTTCGGCGGTCGGATCAGCCAGGAAGGTGGCAGCGACGTCCCGACCACCTGGGCCTCGCCGCGCCCGACGCCCGCCGGGGGTGATCGATGATCCCCTTCATCGTCATCATGTGGCAGTCGGTTCTGGCTGCACGTGATATCGCGCGCGACCCCAAGGTCCGACCGCTGGGGGTATGGCTGGGGACGCTGCTCGCGATCGGCGCGGTTTTCTACCACAACGTCGAGGGTTGGAGCTGGCTCGACGCGTTGTATTTCAGCGTGATCACGCTGGCGACGGTGGGGTTTGGCGACCTCTCTCCGGAAACCGACGTCGGCAAGCTGTTCACGATCTTCTACGTGCTGGCCGGCATCGGTATCCTCGTCGCATTCGTCGACGCCACCGTCCAGCGCGGCAGCCATCGTCGCCAGCGTCTCCTGCACCATGGCCGGTTCGTCGCGACATCCGATCCCGACCCCGGCAACGCCCACGAGCCGTAACGCTCGACGCCGGCACGGCCGGGCGGTTGGACGCCCTCGTCCCTGCGAATCGCAACGGGGTCGTCCGGGTATCATCGACCTGACGTTTCACGCGGCAACCCTGGAAGCACCACGCCCACAGAGGAGCAGTTGGAACCATGTCGAGCGACCTGATCGTCTTTGGGTGCGTGCTGGCGCTGCGCCTCATCGTGCCGCTGTGGATCCCGAAGGTCCCGCTGCCGGCGATCATCGCCTGCCTCGTGATCGACGGCGTCGACCAGACCATCTTCCAGAAATGGACCGATCTCGACCTCACCAACTACCAAAGCTACGACAAGGCGCTCGACGTCTACTACCTGACGATCGCCTATCTCTCGACCATGCGCAACTGGGACAACCCCGTCGCCTTCAACGCGAGTCGCTTCCTGCTCTACTACCGCCTCGTCGGCGTGATGTTGTTCGAGTTCCTGCATGCTCGCGCGCTGCTGCTGATCTTCCCAAATACCTTCGAGTATTTCTTCATCTTCTTCGAGGCCGTGCGCACGCGATGGCGATCGGCGAACGTCAGCCGGGGGCTCGTGCTGGGCGCCGTCGCGGCGATCTGGATCGTGATCAAGCTGCCACAGGAATGGTGGATCCACATCGCCCAGCGTGACGTCACCGATGAGCTGGCGGCACATCCCGAGGTCATTCCGGTGCTGGTCGCGCTCGGAGCGCTCCTGCTGGTCGCGGCATGGTGGGTGCTCACCCGCAAGGCGCCGCCCCCGGATCATCCCTTCCGGCTCACCGTGGACGACCCCTTTGGTGACGCCGAGCTCCAGCGCCGGGTCCAACCGGCGGGAACCGGCCGGTTTTTCGCCCTGGTGCTGCTGGAGAAAGCGGCGCTGGTGG
>JAEVYR010000285.1 GCA_023392645.1 Chloroflexota bacterium
CCGCTTCGTTGGTGGGGCGAGACGGTGACGCTAGCTCATGTGCGGCTTGAGGCGCTCCATGATCTGGGCCTTCGGCATCGCGCCGACGATCTTGTCGACCGGCTGGCCGTTCTTGTAGACAATCATCGTCGGGATGTTGAAGACGCCGAGCTGCGACGCGTGCTGCTGGTTCTCGTCGACGTTGACCTTGACGATCTTGACGCGATCGGCCTCCTCCGAGGCGATCTCCTCGAGAACCGGGCCAACCATGCGGCATGGACCGCACCACGGCGCCCAGAAGTCGACCAGTACGGCCTTGTCGTCGGCGCTGACTTCGTTCTGGAACGTCGCATCGGTTGCGTTGACTGGCTTGGACATGGAACCCTCCGTTGGATGCTGAGACAGGTCAATACTTCCCAAATGATACCATAGGGCGCATGAACCTGCTGGCACGCGTATCATTGTCCCATGGTACGGGACAGGGACGCCGATGGCTACTGATACGAGCGAATCGTCGGCTCGCCTCCGGGTCGCGCTCGATGCCGGCTTCCTTGCGCTGCCGCCGTCGGGCATCGGCACCTACGTCACGGGGCTGTTCGACGCACTCGCCGCGCGCGACGACATCGTCTTCGCACGACTGACGCCACCGCGCCTACTCCAGAAGGCCGACCCGAGGCTGATGCGCGTTGCGTGGGACGCGGCCGGCGTCGAGATCGCCCGGTTGGCGGCCACCCGCGACGCCGAGGTGCTGCACATCCCCAATTTCAGCGGGCCGGTCATAACCTCCGCGCCGCTGGTGGTGACGATCCACGATGTCATTCCGCTGGTGCTGCCGGAGTACGCCGCGTCGGGGCCGATGCGCCTCTACCTTGCCTTGATGCGGCGGACGGTTCGCCGGGCGCGGATCGTGCTGACCCCATCGGTTTTTTCCGGCGGAGAGATCGAACGGGTGCTCGGCATTCCGGCGGATCGGATCCGGGTGACCCCGCTGGCGGTTGATCCGGCGCTGCGGCCCGCCGCCGATGTGGATGGTGTTCGCGGCCGTTTGGCGGAGCGGTTCGGCATCAGTGGCCGCTATCTGTTGCACATGGCGGGATTTGACCGGCGCAAGAACGTGCCGCTGCTGGTGCGTGCCTTCGCGCGAGCGCTGCCGGACCTTCCGGATGATGTGGTGCTGGTGCTCGCGGGCGCGCCGCACAGCGAGAACCCGGCCGTCTTTCCGCCGATCGATCCCGTGATCCACGAGCTGGGGATCGGGGAGCGGGTGATCCTCACCGGCCGCGTGAGCGACGCCGAGCGCGCGCTGCTCTATCAGGGCGCGATGGGGTACGAGACGCCGTCGAGCTACGAGGGCTTCGGGCTGACGCCATTGGAGGCGATGGCGTGCGGCGTGCCGGTGATCGCGGCGAATCGGACGAGCCTGCCGGAGGTCGTCGGCGACGCGGGATTGTTGGTCGAACCGGAGGTCGAGGCGGTCGCCGGGGCGATGGCGCGGCTGGTCACGGACTGCGACCTTCACAATGACCTGTCGCGGCGGGGACTGGAACGGTCGGCCGGGTTCACGTGGGAACGCACGGCCGACCTGACCGTCGCGGCGTACCGCGAGGCGATCGGCCGATAGGTTCGGAACCGCTGTCCACCCCAGCGACAGCCCTGAGAAGCATTGTCATTGCGACCGGAGGACGCAAAGCGTCAGGAGTGGAGAAATCTCATGCCCTCGGCAGTTGCGCCCGGGCTGGAAGAGATTTCTCCGCTGCGTGCCCTTCGGGTACTCCGGTCGAAATGGCAGGTTTGTTGTGCCCGGCTGCCGGATACCCGGGTTATCCGCCGCCGTCGTTGTCGAGGAGCGGGCAGCCGGAGTAGAGGAAGACCTGGATGACGACCTCGCCCTCGGGCGTCGTGTTTGGCAGGGCGACGGTCTCGCTGCCTGACTTGCCGTAGGTATCGGTCTCGCCGAAGACCTGGGGTACCGTTTCAACCATCAGGTCGAAAACTTCGTCGGCGAGCTGGTTGCCGGTGCCGATGTCCGGCGCGCGGCCCGACAGGAGCACGAATCCGGCGTGGCACCCTTCCGCGTCGACGTAACGCTGGAACGTCTCGGTGATCTCTTTCCGGGCGTCTTCGATGGCCGCCGTATCGCCGCTGAGCACGCCCTGCAGATCGACCTGGATCGTCTCCTCGATCGAATTGGGACTCATCGAGCCGGACGGGGCGGAGGCAACGAACGCCGTCGCCGTTGCCTGAAGACTCGCTTGCTCGGCCTGAGTCGTGGCCAGCGCGCTCTGGTTCGCCGTCTGATTCGCTTCGGCGGTCGCGAGCGCGCTCTGGTTGGATGCGTTCGAGTCCTCCAGCGCCGCGATGGTCGCCTGGGTGTTGGCGCCGGAGGCTGCCTGCTGGGTGGCGACGGCGGCGATTTCCGCTTGTGCAGTGGATTGCTGGTCGATCTGTGCGGCGACGGCGGTGGACTGCGCTGACATGGTGGCCAGGTCGGCGTTGAGCTGTGCCTCGCTTTGGTCGGATGACGCGGCCTGGGTGGAGAAGGCCGAGATCGTCGCCTGCGCTACGACGGCGTCCTCGGTCGCCTTCGCATCGCGCGTGGCGATCTGGGATTGCGACATGGCCGCCTCGGTGGCGCGTGCCTCGGCCGTCTGGGTGGCGGCGACTCGCTGTTGCGCGGCTGACCGATCCTGCGCGGCGGAGGTCGCCTCGATCATGGCGATATCGCTTTCCAGCGCCTCGCGGGTGGCGTCGTTCGATGCCTGCTGGGCGGTGAAGGACGCCTCGGCGGTCGCGAGCTGATTGGGTGTGGCGGTCGGCGTGGGGGTCGGCGGCGGCGCGCCGACGGTGTTGGCGACGAGGAATACCATCGCCAGGCCCAGCAAAAGGTCGGCGAAGAGCCAGCCGCCAAGCACCACCATGTCGCGCCGGTTGCGTCTGCGACGTCGGAAGGGATTCATCCAGGGCTCCTGGCTGCGCGCGATTGAACGGGACGCCATCGACCGCCCGCCGTGGCTGTGCCATCGAGCAGGCGAGCGCGGTCAAGACCTCCGCTGCGGATGGACACGGAGGAGGAGGGTCTTAGCGCGTCCAGCGACGGGCGGCCCGGTCTTCCTCAAACGCGGGGCGCTCGGTCTCGACTTCGGTGCGAAGCGCGGCGGCGAACGCGCGCTGCAGCGTCTCCACGGTGGGAACCTGTTGCGCGGCCCGGTTGAGCGAGGTGGTGAGCTGCTCGAGGCGCTGGGCGAGACGCGCGAAGTCCTCCTTCGCCTCGCGGTTGCGCTGGGCGGTGGACATGCCGGCCGCGCCGAGTTCCTTGGTCGCCCGGGTGATCTCCTGGGCGATGCCAGCCAGCTGCTCCAGCATGCCGTTGAGCGATCGTGCCTGCCCGGCGGTGCGGTTGGCGAGATCGCCAAACCCGGCCCGAATCTCGCCAATATCGGTGGCGAGCGCGTTGAGCGACTCCACCACGCGCTCGTTCTGCCGGGTCGTGGCGACGAGCGCTCCGGAGACGTCCTGCGTCGAGGTGGTGTCGCGCGCCATCGCGTCGGTCAGCTCCTGGCTGGTGTCCGAGAGGCGCTGGGCCAGCTCGCCGATGCCGCGCAGCGCCTGGTTGCTCGCTTCGGCGATGCGATTGGCGTTTTCGGCGCCGCTCATCGCCGCGTCGGCCGATTCCGAGATCGCGGCGGCGGCCTCGGCGAGACGGTGCGTGACTGCCA
>JAEVYR010000322.1 GCA_023392645.1 Chloroflexota bacterium
AGCACTTCTGGTACGACGGCGCGCGGTGGCGGTGGTTTTTCGGCAGCGACGCGGGCTACCTCGACGGGCTGCAGGCGCAGGTGCCGGCCGAGCCGGAGCTGGGCGGGTACGAGGACCTCGAGTACGCCCGCGTCAATTCCATCTGGAGCGCCATCTATGAGGCGGGTGGCGCGACCTATCGCGCCCCCGACGACGTCAACACCTTCAGCTATCTCGAGCTGCCGATCCAGACCGGTTGCGGCCGGATGACCGAGGAAGACTATTCGGAGGCGTTCTACTGCGAGCTTGACCAGGAGATCTACTTCGAAACGAACTTCCGCGACATCGTCAAGCGGCAGTTCGGCGACTACGCGTGGCGGTTCGCGATCTCGCACGAGTGGGGGCATCACTTCCAGTTCCTCGAAGGGATCGACTCCACCGACAACCCCGAGCTGGATGACGGCTACTACACGATCGAGCTGGAATTGCAGGCCGACTGCTTGGCCGGCATATACGCGCAGGAGGCAGTCGCACGGGGCTGGGCGACGGTGGAGGACCTCAACGACGCCTACCAGGTGGCGCTGTTCATCGGCGACCAGCCCGACACGACGTTCGATGATCCGATGGCGCACGGCAACGGCGAACAGCGCCAGCTTGCGTTCACGACCGGTCTCGAGGATGGCGTCTTCGGCTGCAACCTGATGCTCGACTCGGGGAACTGACCGGCGCGCAGATTTGAGCATCTCCGGCTCAGGCCAGGTAGGCCCGCAGGGCATCGGGCTTCTGGATCGTGACGCGGTTGCCGTCGATGGCGACGATGCCGAGCGCCGCGAGGTCGTGCAGGGCCCGGTTCAAGGTGGGTCGGGTCGTGCCCACCTCGGCCGCCAGCTCGCTCTGACTCCGCTGGATCGTCACCACCGCCCCCGTCTCGACGCCGTTTGTCCAGTCGCCCCGGCCCGCCTGGCGCAGCAGCCACTTCGCCAGCCGGCCGGGCACGTCCAGCCCGAGCATGTCCTCATGCCGCTCGTTGGCCGCCCGGATCATCTCCGCCAGTGTCCGCAGCAGTCCCTCCATCACCGCCGGCTCGCGCCGCATCAGGTCGAGGAACACGCGCCGCGGCACCAGCCGCACCGTGACCGCCCGCTGCGCCGTGATCGTCGCCGACCGCGGCGCGCCGTCGAGCAGCGCCAGCTCGCCCAGTGCCGCCGGCGGATCGACCACCGACAGGACCGCCTCCGTGCCGGCCGGCGTGTACCGGGAGACGCGCAACTGCCCGGCCTCCAGCACAATCAGGTGGTCGCCAGCATCGCCCGCGTGGCAGAGAACCTGTCCCTGCGGGTAGTGGCGCACGACGGTGGCTCGCTCCAGGTCGTCGAGCACCCTCGTCGGGAGGGCAGCGAACAGCGGCACCGACGCCAGTGCGTGTGGGCGGTCAGCCGGACCCGGCATGGCGCCCCCCCTCCGCCAGCGCCTCGGCGACGGCGGCCGTGACGGTCGAGGCGCGGCCGACCTGCACGGCGGCGTCGAAGACCTCGTCGCCGCAGGCCGCGCGTATCTCGGCCATCAGCGACTCCTGCAGCTCGCGCATCCCCGCGTGCGGAATATGCCCGATTTCCTTGAGGATGACCTCGGCGGCGCCGTAGAGGCGGGCAGCGCGTTCGGGCTGACCTGCCTGTCCGGCGACGCCAGCGAGGCCGATCAGGCAGTAGGCGGTGCCGATCGTGTCGCCCAGCTCGCTGTAGATGCCGAGGCTCTCCCGGAAGCGCTCCGCCGCGCGACGATGGTCGCGGAGGTCGTAGAGCGCGAGGTTGCCGAGATTCTGGAGCGTGAAAGCGCGGGCGTCGATGTCGCCGTGCTCGGTCCAGAGCGCCAGCGCGTCTTCATAGCGCGCCTGGGCCGCGTCGAAGTCTTTGCGGAAAGCGGCGACAACCCCCAGGTTGAGCGTGGCGGTGGCGACGTCGCCCACGAGCCCCAGCCGCCGGCTCTCCGTCAGGCACTCGGTGTAGAGCACCTGCGCGCGATCGAGGTCGGTTGCCAGCGCGATGTTGGCGAGATTGTTGAGCGTTACGATCACGCCGCGCCCGTCGCCGAGTTGCTGGTTGAGCGCGAGGGCTTGCTCGCCCAGCTCCGTTGCCGCGTCGAGATCGCCCAACTCGCGAGCGAGGATTGCTGCGCCCTGCAAAACCCGGGCGCGATCGGCAGTCGGACCCTCCAGCGTGGCGTCCAGTGCCGCCTCCAGCCAGCGTCGTCCTTCGCGCAGATGCCCGCGCCGCTGCCACAGCAACACGACATTGCAAGCGATCCGCAACGCCAGGTCGGGGTCGTGATCGATGGACCAGGCCAGCGCCGCGCGGATGGCGTCGTGCTCGGTTTCGAGCCGGTCGAGCCACCGACCCTGTTCGGGACCGCGCAGGTGGGGATACGCCTCGGCTGCCAAGCCGGCGATCCAGACCGCGTGCCGCCGCTGGGTGTCGTCCAGCTCGCCATGCGCTCGCAACTGCTCCAGCCCGTACTCACGAATGGTCTCCAGCATCGCGAAGCGCGGCTCGCCCGCGGTCTTCGGCTGGCGCAGCAGGTTGTGGTCGAGCAGCCGCCCCACCGCCTCGAGCAGGTCGGGGACGTCGGCAGCGATGGCGGCGATTGCGTCCAGCGTCGCCCCGGCCGGGAAGATGGCGATCTGGCGGAACAGTGCCTGGTCGCGCGGCGCCAGCAGCTCGTGGCTCCAGGCGATCGTTGCGCGCAGTGTCCGCTGCCGGGCCGGCACTCCGGGCGAGTCCGACGCGAGCAGCGGCAGGCGCTCGCTCAGGCGGCTCAGCATCGCCTCCGGAGGCAGCAGCCGGATGCGCGCGGCGGCCAGCTCGATCGCCAGCGGCAAGCCGTCGAGCCGAACGCACATCTCGGCGACAGCCGGCGCGTTGCTGTTGGTGACCGCGAAGTCTGGCCACGTTTCGCTGGCTCGATCGATGAAGAGCCGCACCGCGGCGTACTGGCCGAGCGTTTCGAGACGCGGGGGGATGTCCGGCGCCGGCAGGGCAAGAGGCGACAGCGGGTAGTGACGCTCGCCGTGCAGCCGCAGCCGGATGCGGCTGGTCGCCAGCACCGTCAGCCGCGGGCAGGCGGCGAGCATCTCCCCGATCAGCGGCGCGGCGGCACTCACCTGCTCGAAATTATCGAGCACCAGCAGGAGCTCACGCTCGGTCAGCGCTTCCCGCAACGCGACCGAGATGGGAATGTCGGGCGTCTCCGCGACGCCCAGCGCGACGGCGATCGCCTCGGGCACCAGCGCTGGATCGGCGATCGGGGAAAGGTCGACAAGGCAGGCGCCATCGGCGAAGCCGTCGAGGAGCTCGACGGCGACGTGCAGGGCGAGCCGGGTCTTGCCGATGCCGCCCGGCCCGGTGATGGTCGCAAGGCGACTCTCGCGCAGCAGGTCGCGAAGCGCCGCGACGTCGGCGTCGCGGCCGATGAGTCGCGTGAGCTGGGCGGGCAGGTTGTGGGGCCGGGCGTCGAGCGTGCGTAGCGGCGGGAACTGGGTTTCGAGACCCGGCGCATCGAGTTGCCAGATCCGCTCGGGACGGGCCAGATCGCGCAGGCGTCGCTCGCCGAGATCGCGTAGCTCCACGCCATCCGGCAGGACATCGCGACAGAGCTCGGCGGTGGCCTGCGACAGCAGCACCTGGCCGCCGTGGCCAGCATCGAGCAGTCTGCCGAGCCTGTTGAGCGCCGATGCACGATAGTCGCCGTCCGGCGTCGGATCGACGGCAGCGGTGTGCAATGCCATGCGCACGCGCAGCGGCTCTGACAGCGGCCACTGTTCCGCGCGAAGCGCGCGCTGAGCGTCCAGGACCGCCCTGGTGGCGTCGGGTGCCGTGGCGAAGGCCGCCTGGATCGAATCGCCGGCGGTCTTGTAGATCGCTCCCCCGCGCGCCTCGATCGCCTCCCGCAGAAGGGCGTCGTGTCGCGCGAGGGCGTCCGGCATCGTCGCGGGGTGGGCCTGCCACAGCCGCGTGCTGCCCTCGATATCCGTGAACACGAAAGTCACGGTGCCGCGCGGTCGCTCGCGCTCGCCCATGGCCGGCTCGCTTTCGCTGGCTGCGGAGGATTCTGTCGTCGCCTTTTCAGTATACCCGGCGAGGTGTATCGCGGATGACACCCAGCCTGTCATCTGGCGAACAGCCGGGCGCGGCGTCGCTCCCGTAGGCTGGCGTCAGGGTCGCCCGATCTATGGGCGGTCGCGAGATGCCACAGGGAGGACACGACATGATGCATGCCTTGCCAGACCCCCCGCGTACCGGACGCGCCGGCCGGCGATCCTCGATCGCGGCCGGTCTTGTGTTGATGCTGCTACTCGCGCTGATTCCCGGCGAGACGACCGGCTTTGCCCAGGAG
>JAEVYR010000420.1 GCA_023392645.1 Chloroflexota bacterium
TACCAGGGGCGCGTCGGCGGCCAAAACGTGATCGGCGGCCACTCCTACCAGTACGCGATCGGCAGCTCCGGCATCTCGATCATCGGCGACTTCCAGTCGACGCCGGTGCCGCAGGCGGCGCTCGCCGGGCTGGTCTCGATCGTCGCCTGGGTCGGGCGCGACCTCGACCCGCACGGCTTCTCCGATTTTCACGAGACGCTCGGCCTGCCCACGATCTGCTCGCACCGCGACGTCAACGCCACCACCTGCCCGGGCGATTACCTCTACAATCAGCTTCCCCAGATCCGCGACCTCGTCGCCGCCACGCTGGACTCCGGCGACCTGGAGACGCCATACCCCGGCGGCATCGTGGTCGGTGACCGGGTGATGGTGAACACCCCCGGCGAAAGTCTCAATCTCCGGAGCGGGGCAAGCTCGGGCGACGGTGTCAGCGGCTCGCTGCCTCACGAGGCCTTCGCGGTCGTCGTCGACGGTCCGGTCGAGACCGACGAAGGCAACTGGCTGCTGCTCGACGCCGAGGGCAGCGACCTCACCGGGTGGGCGCTCGCCGACTACCTGCTGGTCACGCCGTTCCTCATCGATACCAGCGGCATCGCCTACGGCACCAACGTGTACGCCAGCGAGACCGTCAACATCCGCTCCGGGCCGTCGCTGGGCAACGGCGTCATCGGCTCGGCGGTGCAGGGCAACCTCGGCTACATCATGGCCGGGCCGCAGGTAGCCGACGGCTACGATTGGTATCAGGTGCACTGGCAGAATGGTACCGAGGGCTGGACCGTCGAGAACTTCATCGGCATCTCGCCGGTCGACGAAAACCCGCCGGCACGGTTTGCCGTGGGGGACTGGGCCATCGCGACGGAATATCTCAACATTCGGGTTCGGCCGGGCGTGGCGCAGACGGTCATCGCCGGGCTTTCGGCCGGCGCGAGCCTGCAGATCACGAAGGCGGCGTTTGGGGTCAACAACGCCGTTTGGTATGGCGTCTACACCGAACAGGACGATGGAGGCTGGGTGGTGGAGAGTAGTCTCCGCGCAAGAGGGGGTCCGTCCGAGACGAAGTTCGAGATCGGCGACACGATCCGGGTCACCGAGAGTTTGCGGCTGCGGACCGGGCCGGGCACATCCGCCAGCTCGATCGCGGTGATGCCGGCCGGCACGACGGGCACGGTGGTCGCTGGGCCCGAGACCGGCAGCGGCTACACCTGGTGGCAAATCCAGACCTCCGCCTACGGCACCGGGTGGGCCGTGCAGGACTGGATGGAGGAAACCGACGGCGGCACGCCGCCGCCGCCCACGGGCAGGTTCGAGGTGGGCGACACCGTGCGTACCACCGACGGGAACCTCCGGTTGCGGTCGGGCGCGAGCACGAGCAGCAGCGTGATCACCATGTTGCCGGCGGGCACCACCGGCACCGTGCTGGAAGGCCCACGCACCGGTTCCGGGTACACGTGGTGGCGCATCGAGACATCTCTCGGCACCGGCTGGGTCGCCGAGGACTGGCTGGTTGAGGATGAAGGGGGTTCCACGCCGCCCCCGCCGACCGGGAAGTTCGAAAACGGCGACGCGGTCCGGGTGACGGAGAACCTGAACATGCGCTCCGGCGCAGGCACCGGCAACGGCGTGATCGCCGTGCTGCCGGCAGGCACCACCGGCACCGTGGTCGGCGGGCCGCAAACCGCCAGCGGATATACCTGGTGGCGCATCCAGACCAGCTACGGCACGGGATGGGTGGTCGAAGACTGGCTCGCCGCGAACGATGGCGGCACCACGCCGCCAACCGGCAAGTTCCAGAACGGCGACCGCGTGCGGACAACCGAGAACCTGTACATGCGAAGCGGACCGAGCACCTCGAACAGCGTGGTGAGCCTGTTGCCAAGCGGGACCACAGGCACGGTGGTCGGCGGGCCGCAAACGGGGTCTGGTTACACCTGGTGGCGGCTCGAAACCTCACGGGGAACCGGTTGGTCTGTTGAGGATTGGCTCGCCAGGGCATAGGTGGGCGGCGCGGCGGGGGCGCCTGGGCTGGCTCGGTCCGGCCTCCCGCCGCGATACGGTCAGGCACGCCTGATTTCAGGTGGACATTTGCCGAGGAAATGTGCGATCTTCATGGCTTGGACAATTATCCGGCCTTGGATATGACACGTATACGTGGCGGGACATCCGGGGCAATTCCCCAGACAATCGACTCCGTCAGGACCGGACCGAGGTATACGTATGCCGCCAGCACGACGACGTTCCATGGAGCTGGAGCAGACGGATGGCGATGCCGCGGCCGCCGGCACCGACACGCCACCCAGCGTTCTCCTGCTCAACGGGCGCTGGATCAATCTTCCGGCCGCGCTCCTGTTGGCGCTCATCGCGCTGGTCGCCGTGGTGCCGCCGCCGTCGGTGAGCCTCCCCGGCATCTCGCTGCCCTGGACCGCGCAGGATGACGACGCCGCGCGAAATCTCGCGGCGCTCGATCCCTCGCCGGTCGCCGCCAGCACCCCCGTTGTGCCGGCAACGAGCGCAACCCCTGCCGGACAGGCGGCTCGCGCGCCGGTCGACCCGGCGAGCGTCGCTGACACCGCTGGCGATGTCACCTCCGACCTGACGACGATGGCGACGGTTCAGCCGAACGAGCTTGGCGGCGTGCCGATCATCATGTATCACGCCTTCACCACCAACCCGAAATACCTGGACGAGTGGACGCTGATGCTCGACCAGTTCCGCGAGCAGCTCGACTGGTATCGCGAGAATGATTTCGTGATGGTGGGCGTCCAGAGCATGATCGACGGGCATTTCGATGTCCCGGCCGGCAAGCATCCGATCATCCTCACCTTCGACGATGCCTCCATGGGCCAGTTCGGCCTGCAGAAGGCGGCCGACGGCGGGTATGAGGTCAAACCGGACACGGCGGTTGGCATCCTCGAGGAGTACAAGAAAGAGTACCCGGAGTTTGTCGGGCCGGCGTTCTTCGGGATCCTGACGTGGAACTGTTTTGAATCGGATGATGACCCCTCCACCTGCGAGGAGCGGCTCAACTGGCTGGTCGACAACGGCTACGAGATCGGTAACCACACCTGGGATCACGTCGACATGACCGATGTGAGCGACGAGTTCTTCTCCAATTCGATCGCGTCGATGATCGAGTGGCTCGATGAGCGGGTGCCCACCGACAAGCCCGGCAACCTCTCGCATGTGGTGGTCATGCCGTTCGGCGCCTACCCGGACCCGGACCTGCACCCCGACCAGCGAGGTTGGCTCAAATGGGGTCTTTGGTGGAACGGCAATGAGTACAAGCTGCCGGTGGTGATGGCCGTTTCGGGCGGACCGGCGATTCCGCCCTACAGTATTGACGCCGATCCCTCGTACACCTACCGGATTGCCTCGTACCCCGAGATCCTGGGGCCGTGGCAGGAGATGGTGACCGCTGGCGAGGCGGACATCTTCGTCAGCGACGGCGTGCCCGACGCGGTGACGATCCCCGCCGGCCAGATCGACGACCTCGATGAGGTCTGGGCCGCGAACAACGGTCTCGAAGTGCGGACCTACGACGCCGGCGCTTCCTGACAATGCCCGGGCCGCGTCGACGTTGAACCGGCTCCGGTCCCGGCGGTCACGTGCGTGACTCCGGCGTCGGTGCCGGAGCCATGTGCTCGGCCTGCTCCAGCGGCTCGCGGTGCCACAGCCAGGCGGAGAATGACCCGTCGTCCCGACCGATCATCGCGACGCCCGTGAGGTTGCTGTCGCCCACCGGCTGCAGCGGCACCACGACGGCGTCTTCCTCCCGAATGTCGACGACATTGCCGCGGGCGACCAGCGTGTTGTCGTCGTCCTGGCTCTGGTGCACGGCGACGACGTACGGACCCTCGTCGATCTGCTCGCTGCCGCAGAAGTCGACGTCCTGGTCGACCGTGGAGGTATCGCCGACCTCCTGCTCACCCTCGGCGGCGGCGTTGGTCTTCTCCATCAGGCCGATGTCATGGCCGGCGCGAAGATCGCTCCGCGACTGCACGTCGCTGTCGCCGCGATCGCAGGCGGGCTCGGCTCGGTACAGGCAAGCTCAGGTATGACCGAATTGATCGGTGATGTCCTCTTTCTACTGACGAGTGGTTTCTCGGCGGACATTGCCTGATCGTTGTGGAGATCTCGATGGATGCTCGTGAACGAGGCGTCGCTGACCCGATGCCACGCTTCTCCAGCGTCAATCGATGGCGTACTCGTTCGGTAGCCAGGACCTTGGCACAGATTTGGCAGGACGCGTTGGCGTTGCAGCGTTCGATGTTGTTCAGGGAGCGGGTCTTTGACGGATACAGCGAATGGAAGGGCGGCGAGCATCGGGACAATCGAGACGCG
>JAEVYR010000430.1 GCA_023392645.1 Chloroflexota bacterium
GTCCGGAGCGGCCGGCCGCCTTGTCAGCCGCCGGTCGGCCCCCGGTCTTCTGGATTCCCGCCCTACTCTGCGCCGCGCTCGAAGCCGCTCAGGTTGATCCGGTCGAGGTTGGACAGCAGGTCGCGCGAGTTGTCCTCGGCGAAGTCGACCGTCTGCTCGTCCTCGTTGATGACGTCGATCGACAGGCCGAGGCTTCGGAGCTCCTTTACGAGCACCTTGAACGACTCCGGCACGCCGGCCTCGCCGATCGGCTCGCCCTTCACGATCGACTCATAGGTCCGCACGCGGCCCACGATGTCGTCGGACTTGACCGTCAGCATCTCCTGCAGCGTGTGCGCGGCGCCGTAGGCTTCCAGCGCCCACACCTCCATCTCGCCGAAGCGCTGGCCGCCGAACTGCGCCTTGCCGCCCAGTGGCTGCTGGGTGACGAGCGAGTACGGGCCGGTCGACCGCGCGTGAATCTTGTCTTCCACGAGGTGCGCGAGCTTGAGCATGTAGATCACGCCCACCGTCACCGGCCGATCGAACTTCTCGCCGGTGCGCCCGTCGTAGAGATCGACCTTGCCGTCCTCCGGCAGGCCGGCCGCGCGCAGCTCGTCACGGATATCGGCCTCCGACGCGCCGTCGAAGACCGGCGTCGCGACGTTGAACCCCAGCGCCTTCGCCGCCCACCCGAGGTGGGTTTCGAGAATCTGCCCGAGGTTCATCCGCGACGGCACGCCGATCGGGTTCAGCACGATGTCGACCGGCGAGCCATCCGGCAGGTACGGCATGTCTTCCATCGGCATGATCCGGCTGATCACGCCCTTGTTGCCGTGGCGCCCGGCCATCTTGTCGCCCTCGGAGATCTTGCGCTTCTGCGCGATCATCACCCGGACGCTCTCATTCACGCCGGCGCCGAGCTCGTGGCTGGTGCCTTCCTCTTCCTCGCGCGTGAAGCGCTTGACGTCGATCACCTTGCCGTGCACGCCGTGCGGCACGCGCAGCGAGGTGTCCTTCACTTCCTTCGCCTTCTCGCCGAAGATCGCCCGAAGCAGTCGCTCCTCGGCGCTCAGCTCGGTCTCGCCCCGCGGGGTGACCTTGCCGACGAGAATGTCGTGCGGGCGAACCTCCGCACCGATGCGGATGATGCCGTTCTCGTCGAGATCGTGCAGGCTGTCCTCGCCGACGTTCGGGTTGTCCCGGGTGATCTCCTCGGGCCCCAGCTTGGTGTCGCGCGCCTCGGCCTCGTACTTCTCGATGTGGATCGACGTGTAGACGTCATCGCGCACCAGCCGCTCCGAAAGCAGGATGGCGTCTTCGAAGTTGCCACCCTCCCACGGCATGAACGCGACGACCACGTTCTGGCCAAGCGCGAGCTCGCCATCGTCGGTCGACGAGCTGTCGGCAAGGATTTGTCGCGGCTCGACCCGCTGACCGGCGTGGACCGTCGGCCGCTGGTTGATGCAGGTGTCCTGGTTGGAACGAATGAACTTCTGGAGCTGGTAGATCTGGTCCTGCCCGTCGTCATCCGTCACCACGACCCGGTTGCCGGTCGCCTCCTTGACCGTGCCGGAGTGGCGAGACACCACCACCTGGCCCGAATCGCGCGCGGCGATGTGCTCTACGCCCGTGCCGATCACCGGCGCCTGCGGCCGCACCAGCGGCACCGCCTGGCGCTGCATGTTCGCGCCCATCAGCGCCCGGTTGGCATCGTCGTGCTCCAGGAACGGAATCAGCGACGTCGCCACCGAGATCACCTGCTTCGGCGATACGTCCATGTACTCGACCTGCTCCGGCTTGACCTGCGGGAAGGTGTGCCCCTCCGCGACACGTCGCACCGTCACCAGGTCGACGCCGATCCGATTGTCGTCGTCCAGCGGCGTATCCGCCTGGGCGATCAACCGGCCCTCTTCCCGGTCGGCCGAGAGGTAGTCGATGATGTGCGACGCCACCGGCTTGATCCGAACCTGCAGGACGTTGTTGTCCTTGAGCCGCTGGATCAGATCCGCGTCGATGATGGTTCCCGCCTCGGCGACAACCGCATCGGTCTTGCTGTCGATCGCGGAGTCACGCAGGACCTGCCCCTCAAGGGGGATCACCGGCTTCGCGACATCCAGGGACGCGATCACGCGGCGGTACGGCGTTTCAATGAAGCCGAAGTCGTTGATCTTGCCGTAGGTCGCCAGATAGCCGATCAGGCCGATATTCGGTCCTTCCGGCGTCTCGACCGGGCAGATGCGGCCGTAGTGCGACGGGTGAACGTCGCGCACGTCCATGCCGGCGCGGTCGCGGCTGAGCCCGCCCGGACCCAGCGCCGAGAGACGCCGCTTGTGCGTCAGCTCGGCCAGGGGGTTGGTCTGGTCCATGAACTGCGAGAGCTGGCTGCCGCCGAAGAACTCGCGCACCGCGGCAATCACCGGCCGCGTGGTGCTGATCAGGCTCTGCGGGGTGACCTCCTCGATGTCCTGGATCGTCATGCGCTCCTTGATGCCGCGCTCGAGACGCTGGAAGCCGGTGCGCACGTGCATCTGGATCAGCTCGCCGACCGCGCGAATGCGACGGTTGCCGAGATGGTCGATGTCGTCCGGGTGGCCGACGCCGTTGTTGAGGCGGATCAGCTCGCGCACGATCTCGACCAGGTCCTCCTTCTCGAGGATCCGGTTATCCGTTTGCACATCGTCATCGCGGTGCAGCCGCTGGTTCAGCTTGTGCCGGCCCACGCGGGCGAGGTCATAGCGACGCTCATTGAAGAACAGGTCACGCAGCGTCCGCTCCGCGTTGTCGCGGGTCGGCGGATCGCCCGGGCGCATGCGCCGGTAGAGCTCGACCAGCGCTTCATCCTGCGACTTGGTCGGCTCCTTCTCCATCGTCGACTGGATGAAGCGGCGGTCCGAGTTGGTATCGACCTCGGAGAACAGCGCCAGCAGCTCGTCGTCGGTCTCGTAACCCAGCGCGCGCAGCAGGATCGTCACCGGCATCTTGCGCTTGCGGTCGATCTTGACCGAGAGCACGTCGCGATTCGAGGTTTCGAACTCGAGCCAGGCGCCACGGTTCGGGATCAGCTTCGCCGTCGAGAGCAGGCGGCCCGTGGCCGGGTCCGGCTTGCGCTCGAAGTAGGCGCCCGGCGAGCGAACGAGCTGGGACACGACCACGCGCTCGGCGCCGTTGATGATGAACGTGCCGTCGGAGGTCATCACCGGGAAATCGCCGATGAAGATGCCGTCCGGGCCGGTCTCCTTGACCTCGCCCGTCTCGTTGATCACCAGCTTGGCGGAAATGCGCAGGCGAGCCGAGTAGGTCATGTCGCGCTCGCGGTAGTACACCTCGGCCACCCGCGGGTCGCGCTTGGCGCGCTCCCGCATCTCGCCCTCGGGCAGGCGCTCCCACGGGTCGTCGAAGCGCGGCTCCGAGAGATAGAGCTGCATCTTGTCGTGGTGGTCCGTGATCGGCGAGATTTCCTTGAGAAGCTCCTCAAGCCCCTTTTGAATGAACCAATTAAAGGAATCGATCTGGATCTGGACCAGGTTCGGCATCTCGAGCACCGTCTTGATGCTCGCATAGGACTTGCGCCCGATGCCGGTGTTGGAGATCACCTGGTCGCCGGAGATCGCGTGAATTGCCGCTCCGGTCGAAGTCGTCTCTACAGCCATGCACAGCTCCTCAATATGTGGTGCCGCCGGTACCCGGCAACGCCGCCCGGAACCCTCGCCTCACCTGTACGATCGCTTCCGCGCCCCGCGTGAAAATGTGGATAGGCCTCGCCGGCGGTCAACCGAACGCTGGCCCGGGCATGGCGCTGTCCGATGACTTTTGGACACGCCAAAGCGGGAGGGCATGACAATCCCCTCCCGGAGTTTCCGGTTCCCTGCTTGTGCCGTTTCGATCCCGCACGCAGCTTTCCAGCCCAACCAACGTGACGACGCCTGGGTCGGTCACGAATCTCGCACGTCATAGCTCGTGCGAACGAACATGATAGCGCGTGCCGCACCGTCGCGTCAACGGTACGGAGGCTCGGATGATGGCCCCCGGTGTAGTCGGCGCACACACGGGAGTTGGGCGTTGCGGAAAAGCCTACCCGATCCCGGTGCTATACTCAAATTCCGCAGGCGATCCGTTCGTACAGGTACCGGGTGGCTGCCTGCCGCAGCCATGCGATCGTATCATTCATAGCGCCCGTGCCACTTCCGGATCGACACACCCGCATCTCGGCGGGGCGCACCAACAACGGATTTGCCATGAACTCGCGAACCCTCCGGATATGGCTCCGCCCTGGTATCGGGATCAAGCGCTGGGTCGGGCTGTTCATGTTCGCGGTCATCCTCTCGGGTCTCGCGATCGCGATGTTCGCCGCCTGGATCTACCGCAACTACGATTTCCCGGACCGCATCGGGGATTCCGTCGCCTGGATCACGCTTCAGCCGATTCCGCATCCATGGCGCGGGTTGCTCATCCTCGCCGTCGCCCTCGCCATTCTCGCCTGGGCCTTCCTTCGGCTCAGCAACTCGCTGCTGACCCCCTTTCTCTCCTCCGACGCCGCGTCGCGGCCGATCGCCGAGATTCTCAACGAGCACCGCTTCGGTCCCGCCAAGCCGGAGCTCAACGTCGTCGCGATCGGCGGCGGCACCGGCCTCAGCGCGCTGCTGCGTGGTCTCAAGCTGCATAACATCGACATCACCGCGATCGTCACGGTCGCCGATGATGGCGGCAGCACCGGCCGTATCCGCAACGTCTTCAACATGCCCGCTCCGGGCGACATCCGCAACTGCATGGTCGCCCTCGCCGATGACGAGTCGCTGATGGGGCGCCTGTTTCATTATCGATTCGACACCGAGGGCTCCGAGCTGACCGGCCATTCGTTTGGCAACCTCTTCATCACCGCCATGACCCAGGTCACCGGCAGCTTCGAACAGGCCGTGATCGAGTCCTCCGACGTTCTCAACGTCCGCGGCCGCGTGCTGCCCTCGACCGTCGAGAACGTCACCCTCTGCGCGAACATGGCCGACGGCACGGTGCTCAAG
>JAEVYR010000439.1 GCA_023392645.1 Chloroflexota bacterium
GCAGCGAGATTGCTGCCCCGGCGTTGTTCCGTGCTCGATGCCCGGCTACTTCTTGTTTTTGTAGTACTTCTTCAGCTTCGGCATCGGCTTCGCGTCGTCCTCTGCCTGGCGCTCGCGGAACTCGACCGCACGCTCTTCGAGCTCCTGCTCCAGCCGCGTCAGGTCGTTGTAGATCACCGGGTTGCCCGAGGCCACCGGGGTTCGCATCAACAGCCGCACCAACTGCAGGTGCGACGCCGACGCGGCGGAGGCCGCCTCCGGCAGCGCCGCCCGCTTTTCGATCGCATCGACCAGCTTCAGCGTCGCCGCGTTGGCGTCGTTGTCGGCGAGCCGCTGCCTGATCTCCTTGAGTCCGTCCTGGACATTCATGCGCTGCTCCTTCCGGGGCCGCGGAAGGTCCCGGTCCGTGTCGGATCGTTGCCTTCGTATCCTACTCCACCGGTCCAGCCCCACCCGCTGTGTGAGAATGGACCGAGAGACCGTTCGCGTCGGCCGCGTGCCGTTGCAGGAGACCCATGAACCAGCCTATCGCTTCCCCGCCACACGTCATGACGATCGCCGGCTCCGACTCCGGCGGCGGCGCCGGCATCCAGGCCGACCTGAAGACCTTCGCCGCGCTCGGCTGCTATGGCGCCTCGGTGATCACCGCGGTGACCGCGCAAAACACGAAGGAAGTCGCCGCCATCGCCGAGGTGCCCGAGGAGGTCGTGATCGCGCAGATCGACACGGTCATCGAGGATATTGGCATCCGGGCGATCAAGACGGGCATGCTCAGCAGCCGCGTGCTGATCCAGAACATCGTCGACCGACTCGAGGCGTGGGGCATTCCCCATCTCGTCGTCGACCCGGTGATGATCTCCAAGGCCGGCGTGCCGTTGCTGGCTCGAGACGCGGTCGCGACCGTGCGCACGGAGCTGTTGCCGATGGCGACCGTCGTGACGCCGAACCTCCACGAGGCCGCGATGCTGGCCAAAATGGAGGTCACCAACCACGCGCAGATGGAAGATGCCGCCCGGGCGATTCGCCAATTGGGTCCGAAGATCGTCGTGGTCAAGGGCGGGCATCTTGACGGCACGCCGGTCGACCTCGTGCTCGACGACGACCAGCCGCACTGGCTGGAAGGCGTGCGAGTCGAGACGACGAACACCCACGGGACAGGCTGCACCTTCTCGGCCGCGATCGCGGCGCTGCTCGCGCACGGGATTGCCGACCTCGAAGCGGTGCGACTCGCGAAGGTCTACGTCACCAACGCGCTGGAACACTCCTATGCCATCGGCGAGGGGTTCTCGCCCGTGAACCACTTCGCCCCGCTGCCGGCCGAAATCGCGGATCGCATCAAGCAGCCGGCATGATGGATCGCTCACGCCTCCGGCTCTACCTGGTCGCCGATCCGGAGCACTCCGACACGCCGCTGGTCGATGCCGTCGAGTCCGCCCTTGCCGGGGGCGTCACGGCCGTGCAATTGCGCGCAAAATCGCTCACCGACCGAGGCATGATCGACCTGGGGCGGCAAATGCGGGAGATTACCGCGCGGCATGGCGCGCTGCTGATCGTCAACGACCGCGTCGACATCGCGTTGGCGATCCACGCCGACGGCGTCCACCTCGGCGTGACCGACCTGCCCCCAGCCAGCGCCCGCGCGATTGCTCCCGCCGGCTACCTCATCGGCTATTCACCGAACGACGCGGCGGACATGGCCGGTACCGAGAGCGCGGACTACTACGGTATCGGGCCGGTCTTCGGCACGGGCTCGAAGGCCGACGCGGGCACCGCGCTCGGGCTGCATGCCTTCGCGGACCGGGTGCAGGGCTCTCCGGTGCCCGTGGTCGGCATCGGCGGCATCGACGCCTCCAACGCCGGTGGGGTGATCGAGCGCGGCGCGACCGGTGTCGCGGTCATCTCCGCGATTCTGCGCGCGCCCGACCCCCAGGACGCGGCAGGGCGACTTCGGGCAGCGATCGACCGAGTCGACGCCACCACCGGGCCGTAGCGCCACACGCGCGGCGCTACGTCTCGACCGGCACTTCCGGATCGGGCGGTTCCCACAGGCAGGCGTCGAGATCGACGGTATGCTCGCCGATGAAGGGCACTCCCTCCTCCTCCAGCAATTGCCGCATCACCTCCGGATGTCCGAACGACCACCCGCCGGAGAGAAACCCATCGCGGTTCACGACCCGGTGACACGGGTAATCACCGGCCTCCGATGCTCCGGCCAGCGCCATGCCGACGTGCCGCGCCCGCCGCGGATGCCCGATCGCGGCCGCGATGCGACCGTAGGTCGTCACGCGCCCCTCCGGGACCCGCTCCACAACATCCAACACCGCCTGTTTGAAGGCTCCAGCGTGCTCAGCCATCGACGTTGCCTCGATTCAGGGTTCGTTCACCTTGTGGTCGTATACTTTGGAAGTTATGGGACGCCATGGCGACACCATGCATGCGTGAGCACCAGCGGGAGACAGATCATCGATGCGCTCTTTTCTGAAGAAGGTCTTCGGCGACAGCAACAAGCGTGAGCTGGAAGAGCTGCGCATCATCGCCGACGACGTCAACAACCTGGAACCCGAATTCGAGGCACTCTCCGACGAAGGCGTCCGCACCGCGTTCGAGGACCTCGGCGCGCGCCACCGCGCCGGCGAGGAGCTGGACGACCTCATGCCGGAGTCGTTCGCGCTCACGCGCGAGGCCGCCAAGCGGACGCTGGGCATGCGCCCGTTCGACGTCCAGGTGATGGGCGGCGCGGTGCTCCACGACGGCAAGATCGCGGAAATGCGCACCGGCGAAGGCAAAACGCTGACAGCGACGCTCGCGGTGGCGCTGAACGCTCTCACGGGCAAGGGCGTCCATGTCATCACGGTCAACGATTATCTCGCCAAACGCGACACGCAGTGGATGGGCCAGGTCTATCACCTGCTCGGGCTTTCGGTCGGCTGCATCCAGCACGACGCCGCCTTCCTGTTCGATCCCGAGTACATCAACGAGGACGAGACGCTCGAGCACCTGCGTCCCGTGTCCCGTCGCGAGGCCTATCTCGCCGACATCACCCACGGCACCAACAACGAGTTCGGGTTCGACTACCTGCGCGACAACATGGTGGTCGAGGCCGAGAAGATGGTGCAGCGGGATCTCAACTACGCGATCGTCGATGAGGTCGACAACATTCTCATCGATGAGGCGCGGACGCCGCTGATCATCTCGGCCAACGCCGGCGCGGCGACCGATCGATACTACCAATTCGCCCAGATCGTCAAGCAGCTCAAGCCGACCCGTGATTTTGAGGTCGACCTCAAGCACCGCAACGCGACGCTGACCGAGGATGGGATCGACAAGGTGGAGCGCCTCGCCGGGATTCCGGAGGGCGAAAGCATCTACGACGAGCGCTACGTCGAGCTCACGCACTATCTCGAACAGGCGCTCACCGCCTACGCGGTGTACCACCGCGACAAGGACTACATCGTCCGCGACGGCGAGGTCGTGATCATCGACGAGTTCACCGGCCGCATGATGGTGGGCCGGCGCTACAGCGAGGGGCTTCACCAGGCGATCGAGGCCAAGGAGAACGTCCGCGTCCAGCGCCAGAACGTCACCATGGCGACGATCACGTTCCAGAACTACTTCCGCATGTACGACAAGCTGGCCGGCATGACCGGCACCGCCGAGACCGAATCGGAGGAGTTCTTCCGGATTTACAACCTGCCGGTCGTTGTGATCCCCACCAACAAGCCGATGGTTCGCGATGACCGCGCCGACTACGTCTTCCGCAGCGAGCGCGGCAAGTTCCAGGCGGTCATCCGCGAAATCAAGGAGATGCGCGAGGCGGGTCGCCCGGTGCTGGTCGGCACGACCTCGGTCGAGAAATCCGAGATGCTCAGCGAAATGCTGGACCAGGAGGGCATCGAACACCAGGTGCTCAACGCCAAGCAGCATGAGCGCGAGGCGGACATCGTCCAGCACGCCGGGGAGTCGAACGCGGTCACGATCGCCACCAACATGGCCGGTCGCGGCACCGACATCAAACTGGCCGAGCGCGTTCGCGAGGCCGGCGGCCTCCACATCATCGGCACCGAGCGCCACGAATCGCGCCGCATCGACAACCAGTTGCGCGGGCGCGCCGGCCGCCAGGGCGACCCCGGGTCGTCTCGCTTCTTCGTCTCGCTCGAGGACGAGCTGATGCAGCGCTTCGGCAGCGAGCGCATCGGCGGCCTGATGGACCGCCTCGGCATGGCCGAGGATGAGCCGATCGAGCACGGCATCATCACCAAGTCCATCGAGAACGCACAGACCAAGGTCGAGGGTCACAACTTCGACCGTCGCAAGAACGTCGTTCAGTACGACGACGTGATGAACAAGCATCGCGAGTTCATCTACGGCGATCGTCGCAAGATCGTGATGGGCGACGATATCAGCGAAAAGATCGAGGACTTGATCGAAGCCGAGCTCGAGAGCCTGATCGCCTCCCACACGGACGAGAAGACGGGGGCGGTCGATCTCGACGCCGTGGCCGATGGCTTCAACGCGCTCGTCCCGGGCGACCGGATTTCGCGGGCCGATCTGGAAGGGGCGGATGGGGAAGCGCTCTTCGACGTGCTCGCCGATGCCGCCGACGACGCCTTCGACGAGCTGGAGGAGCAATTCGGCGCGGAGACCATGCGGTCCATCGAACGGCGCGTGCTGCTCGCCGTGATCGACAAGCTGTGGGTCGATCACCTCACACAGATGGACGAGCTGCGACAGGGCGTGGGCCTGCAGGCCTACGGCCAGCGCGACCCACTGGTGGTCTACAAGACCGAGGGGTTCCGGATGTTTGCCCAACTGCAGCGCAACGTCCAGCACGACCTCGTTCGCTCGATCTACCGCGTCCAGCCGGTGATCGCGCAGCAGCCGGTCCAGACGGCGATGACCGAGAAGGAAATGAGCACCAACGCGCCGCAGGAGGTCGAGGCGAGCGGAACCGTCCGGCGCAAGGGCAGGAAGGTCCGGCCCAACGAGCCCTGCCCTTGCGGGAGCGGCAAGAAATACAAGCACTGCCACGGCACGCCGGCTCGCCGCAACCAGGCATCGCCGGTGGCCTGATCGCGGTCCACGCGGCGAACGAGTCGCTCGCCTTGCGACCCGTGA
>JAEVYR010000442.1 GCA_023392645.1 Chloroflexota bacterium
GTCGGGCGCACCGGCAGCGGCAAGACGAGGCTGACCCGGTTGATCCCGCGGTTTCACGACCCCGAGGCCGGCGCGGTGCGACTCGGCGGCGTCGACATTCGCGATGTCCGTCTTGCCGCCCTGCGCGAGCGGATCGGGCTGGTGACGCAGGATGTCCACCTCTTCGACGCCAGCGTCCGCGATAACCTGACCCTCTTCGACGACACCGTTCCGGATGCGCGCATCATCGCCGCGATTGAGGCGCTCGGGCTGGGCGCGTGGCTGCGGGCGCTGCCCGCCGGCCTCGACACCGCCATCGGCGCCGGCGGCGCGGGGCTCTCGGCCGGGCAGGCACAGGTGCTGACCTGCGCCCGGGTGCTGCTGCGCGATCCCGACATCGTCATCCTCGACGAGGCGTCGTCGCGGCTCGATCCCGCCACGGAGCGACTCGTCCAGCGTGCGCTCGGCCGGCTGCTGGAGGGCCGCACCGGTGTCATCGTCGCCCACCGGCTGGCGACGCTCGCCCTCGCCGACGACATCGTCGTGATGGAGGACGGCCGCGTGGCCGAGCACCGCTCGCGCCTCGATCTCGCCGCCGATCCCGACTCCCGCTTCGCCCGGCTGCTCCGCACCGCCGAGGAGGTGACCGCATGACCCGCTACCCCACGTGGCGCTACCTCGCCGGCATGTTTCGCTACGCGCCCGGTCTCTCCGCCCTTCACGCCGTGCTGTGGATGACGATGAACGTCGCCGTGCTGCTGCCTGGATTGATCGCGGCGCGGTTCTTCGACGCGCTCACCGGCGATGCGACCTTTCCCGGCGGCACCGATAGTCTCGTGATGCTGCTGGCAGTGCTGGCGCTCGGCCGGGCCGTGCTCTGGCTCGTGGCTGGCTGGGTCGAGATCGCGATGCGCTTCACGATGAGCGGCCTGCTGCGCGTGAACCTGCTCAAGCGGATTCTCGATCGCCCGGGCGCCGCCGCGCTGCCGTGGTCGGTGGGCGAGACGATCAGCCGCTTCCGCGATGACGCCTATGCCGGCGAGGACGCGCTCGACTGGACCGACGAGACGATCGGCGCGGCCATCATCGCGCTGGCGGCGCTCGGCGTGCTGCTCTGCATCGACTGGGCAATCACGCTGGCCGTGCTCGTGCCGCTGGTCGTCGTCACGCTCGTTGCCCAGCGCGCCAGTGTCGCGCTCGGCCGCTACCGCGAGGCGAGCAGCCAGGCGACGAGCCGTGTCACCGGCGCGATCGGCGACATGCTCGCCGCCGTGCCGGTGCTTCAGGCCGCCAACGCCGAGGGGCGAGCGGTCGATCACCTTCGCCGGCTCAACGGGCAGCGGCGCGGCGCGGTGCTGGCCGACCGGGTCGCGACCCAGGCGCTCGACGCCGCGACCGTCAACATGGTCAGCCTCGGCACCGGGCTGGTGATGCTGCTCGCCGCCGGCAGCCTCCGCGACGGCGGCATGAGCGTCGGCGATTTCGTCCTCTTCGTTGCCTGGCTCGGCTTCATTACCGACTTCACCACCGGCATGGGGCAGTGGATAGCGCACTACCGGCAAACCGGGGTCGCCTTCGCCCGGCTGGATGCCCTGATCGGCGACGCGCCGCCCGAGGTACTGGTCGAATCGACCCCGCTGCACCTGACCGGACCGCTGCCGGAGATCCGGGCGCCGGTCCGAATCCCCGGCGACCGGCTCGAAACGTTCGCGGCCGAGGGAGTCACCTGCCTCCACGAAGCTTCGGGCCACGGCATCGCCGATGTCGACCTGCGGTTGGAGCGCGGCAGGTTGACGGTCGTGACCGGGCGTGTCGGCGCGGGAAAGTCGACCCTGCTGCGGGCCGCGCTGGGGCTGCTGCCACTGGATTCGGGGACGATTCGCTGGAACGGCGACATCGTCGAGGACCCGGCGAAGTTCCTCGTGCCGCCGCGCGCCGCCTACACCGCGCAGGTGCCGCGTCTCTTCAGCGAGACGCTGCGGGAAAACATCCTGCTCGGCCTGCCGGAGGACGAGGCGGCGCTCGCGAGTGCCGTCCGCGAAGGGGTGCTGGAACGCGATATCGCGACGCTGGCGCGCGGGCTGGATACGCCGGTTGGCACCCGTGGCGTACGGCTCTCCGGCGGGCAGGTCCAGCGCGCGGCCGCCGCCCGGATGCTGGTGCGCGACGCCGAGCTGCTGGTGATCGACGACCTCTCCAGCGCGCTCGACGTCGAGACCGAGCGACTGCTCTGGCAGCGGCTGCTGGCTCGGGACGACCGCACCATCCTTGCTGTGTCGCATCGCCGCGCCGCGCTGCGCCGGGCCGATCGGGTGGTTGTCCTCAAGGATGGCCGCGTCGAGGCCGAGGGACCGCTCGACCTGCTGCTCGCCACGAGCGCAGAGATGCGCGCGCGCTGGGCCGACGCCGACGACATTGACCCGCGGTCGTGACCGCGCGCCCGATTGCAGTCCACGTACGGTCCGGCCTCGTGCCGGCTCGGTGGTCCGGACGCCCATGCGGATGCCGTGCGAGCGTGGTGGGACTGGACCCGTGG
>JAEVYR010000458.1 GCA_023392645.1 Chloroflexota bacterium
GTCAGCGGCGGCGTCAGGGATCGCGCCGCGTCGATGTCGTCGAACCCGCCGATCGAGATGTCGTCGGGGATGCGCAGCGCGTGCTCGGCGGCGGCGCGGTAGGCGCCCATCGCGGTCAGGTCGCTGACCGCGAACACCGCTGTCGGAGGATCGGACAGCGCCAGCATCGCCGCCATCTCGCCGCGCCCCTTTTCGTCGCCGTGGGAAACGCGCGGTGGGATCAGCTCCGGCGCGGGCCCCAGCCCGGCCCGGTGCATCGCCAGCAGGTAGCCTGCGAGCCGCTCGCTCAACGTCCAGTATTTCGACGGCCCCGGGATGAAGCCGATCCGCCGATGCCCCCGGTCGATCAGGTGCTGCGTCATCTGGATCGCCCCCGCGTAGTTGTCCGGCACCACGGTCGGCATCGGGATATCGGGGACCACGTGGTCGACCATCACCGCCGGGAGACCCGACCGCACCACCTCGTGCACCCACTCCGGACCGAGGTCGCCGCCGCCGAGGATGATCACGCCGCGCGTCCACTCGTGCAGCCAGCGCCCGGGCTCGACGTGGTCCTGGTCGCCCACGAATTCGAGCGCGATGCGATACCCGGCGCGGCGGGCGGCCGATTCGATCCCGACGAGGATGTGCTGGTTGAACGGATCGGCCATCGGCGCCGTGGGCAGGCGCTCGATCAGCACGCTCACCGAGGGTGGAAGCTGGCGGGGTCGGTCGGGCAGCACGTAGCCGAGCCGGCTGGCGGCGGCGAGCGTGCGCTGCCGGGTTGCCTCGGCGATGCCCTTCTTGTCGTTGAGCACCATCGAGACGGTCGCCCGGGAGACCCCGGCCGCGTCCGCGATGTCCTGGAGCGTCACGCCCCGGCTGGCTGGCCTCTTCGTCGTCATCGGTTCGGCCCCCTCGCGCCGCTGGGCGCTCCTGGTCAGCGATTTTCCGGCGCTGCGTCCTGATATCGATCCACGGTGGCCCACGTCATCGCCGAGCAGATGACGGCGAACGGTGCCGGCGCGACCATCAGCACGACCAGCCCGAGCTGCTCCGCCAACGCGCCGAGCAGCACCAGCAGCGCGACCAGCCCGGCGGTCGCGACGGGATTCGCGGCGACCACGGCCGTCGATGCCCGCCACAGCGGCCACGCGGCCAGACCGCCGGTGGTGCCGAGCGAGAACGCAGCCAGCATCGCCGTCAGCACGATGATCGCGAGACTGGTTTCGGCCAGCAGCAGCGGCGCGGCCCAACCGGCGAGCGTCGAGCCCGCCGGCTCGATCGTGAGCAGGATCAGCGCCGCCACCGCCGCCGGCACCGCCGCGATCGCAATTCCGCGCGGGGCATTGTCACGCACGCTGCCGGGGTAGTCGCGCAACGCGACCGCCTCGTCGCGAATCATGCGATCCGTCATCGCCACGATCCCGGTCCAGACCGGCGCCGTCACCAGCGCGGCGACCACTACCGCCGCGTATGGCGCCCCGCCGAAGCCGAGCATCAGCGCCGGGATCGCGGCCAGCAGCAGCGCGATATCGAGCGCCAGCAGCGCCGGCAACCGCTCCCAGATCACGCGGCCGGCGTGGGCGAGCGGGCGCGTCCGGGCAAGCTCCGGTTCGTCGGTGAGGGTCACGCGCGCGTTCACCGGCCTACCCCCTGGTTCCGGTGAGGGCGATGCTCTCGGTGAGCCGCCGCTGCGCGAGCAGGAAGACGATCAGCACCGGGATCAGCACCAGGGTGATGCCTGCCAGCACGGTGGTGGGGGTGCCGCCGAAGCGGCCGCGCAGCTCGACGAGCGCCACGGGCAGGGTGAAGGTGTCCTGCGAGGTGAGAAACAGGTTTGGCGCGAAGTAGTCGTTCCAGGCGGCCTGGAAGGTGAGCACCGCAAGCGCCGCGATTGCGGGGGCGGCCAGCGGCACCGCGATCTGGAAGATCACGCGCAGGTGCCCGGCGCCGTCGAGGCGGGCGGCGTCTTCGAGATCGCGCGGGGTGCGCATGAAGAATTGCCGCAGCAGGAAGATGCCGAAGACGTTGATCAGGGCCGGCAGCCACAGCGCCGTGTGCGTGTTCATCAGTCCGAGGTTGCGCATGATGATGAAGGTCGGGATGATCGTCACCTGGCCCGGGATCATCAGCGCGGCGAGGAAGATCACGAACAGCGCGTCGCGTCCGGGAAAGCGCAGCCGCGCGAAGGCGTAGGCCGCGAGCGTGCTGGTGATGGTCGAGCCGACCGTGATGATCGTCGATACCTTGATGCTGTTCCAGAAATAGGTCCAGAACGGCACCTGGTCGAAGACGCGGCGGAAGTTCTCCAGCGTGAGGTCGAGGGGGAACCAGTCGGGCGGCCGGCCGAAGGCCTTGAGCTGGGGCACGAACGCGGTGACGAGCACCCAGTAGAACGGCAGCGCCATGAAGACGATGATCGCCACCATCAACAGGTTCAGCACCCAGCCGGAGGCGCGCCGGCCCGGCGTTCGCTTTCGCATCTCCCCGGCGACCTGCGTGCCCATCGCGCCCCTCCTATTCATAGAAGACCCAGTATTTGCCGAGCAGCATCTGCAGCAGGGTCACGATCAGGATTACGACGAAGACGACCAGCGAGATCGCGGCGGCGTAGCCCATCTCGAAGCGGCGGAAGCCGGTTTCGTAGATCAACTGGACGATGCTGATCGTGCTGTCGAGCGGCCCGCCGCCGGTCATGATGAACATCGGCTCGAAAATCTGGAAGGCGCCGATGAAGGTGATGATGCCGACGAGAAACAGCGTCGGCGACAACATCGGCAGGGTGATGTCGACGAACTGGCGCCAGGCCGACGCGCCGTCGATCCGCGCCGCCTCGTACAGGTGCGCGGGGATACCCTGCAACCCGGCGAGGATGATGATGAAGGTGAACCCGATGGTCTTCCAGAGGTCGACGAGGATGATCGCCGGCATCGCCCACGTGGGAGACAGCAGCCAGCTTTTCGTCGGGATGCCGACCAGGTCGAGGTAGTAGTTGAAATAGCCGAAGTTGGGGTCGAGGATGAAGTTCCAGATCAGCGCCACCGACGCCCATGACATGATCACGGGGAAGAAC
>JAEVYR010000566.1 GCA_023392645.1 Chloroflexota bacterium
GTCCCCAGCCGAACTTCGCCGCGGTGTAGCCCTCCGCCGCCACCTGGCGCGCCGACGCGAAGGTCTCTTCCGGCGTGTCGCCGAAGAGATGCGAGGCGTAGGGGCGTTTCGGGTACGCCCGCGCGAACCCGAGCAGCCGCCAGACCGGCTCGCCGAGGCGCTTGCCGAGCAGGTCCCACATCGCTATGTCGATGCCGGAGAGGGTGTGGTCGGCCTGGAGCAGGTCGAGGCTGTTGGCGCGGACGAGGTCGCCGATGCGGCGAATGTCGTCGACGCCGTCGAGACGCTGCCCGAGCACCGAATCGCGCACCGGCTTGCAGGCGCCGTGCGACATCGGCGCGACCCAGCTGGCGATCGAGGTCAGCGGCGAGGCCTCGCACTCACCCCATCCAACGAGACCGCCCGCCTCCAGCCGCACCAACAACAGGTCCTGGCTGCCGTCGGCGATATCGTGCACCTCGGGCATCGCGAGGTAGTAGAAATCGACGCTGTCGATCCGCATCACCCAGCTCCGTCTTCCCGCGCGGCGGCGCGCTCCCACTGCGCGAACGGGAACAGCACCGAAAATCCCGTCGACGCGTAGAGGCGCCGCGACGGCTCGCGCTCCGCGCTGGTCTCCGAGACGACGTATGCGTACTCGCCGCCGAGCTCCCGCAGCCGCCGCAGCGCGTCCCGCAGGAGCGCCTTGGCGTAGCCCTGCCGCCGGTGCGCCAGCGCCGCCCCGACCGGCTCGAACAGGCTCGTGCGCGAGGCGGGGTCCCACCAGGCGATGCAGTATGCCGCCAGCTCGCCCGCCGGCGTGACCGCGACGAGATCGAGATCGGGCCGGTAGATCGGCTTCGCTCGCAGCCGCGGGTACCCCTCCAGCGAGAACTTCGACCCGTCCCAGACCTCCTTGTGCAGCGCCACCCGCGCCGCGACCTCGGCCGGGTTATCGAAATCGACCGGCCGCACTGCCGCGCCCGCCGGCAGCTCGGGCTCGGCCAGCGCGTCGCCCAGCGGTTGCGCATTGAGCTGGTAATCCGCCTCGCCGGTGTCGCGGTATCCGGCCGCCGTCAACGCCTCCTGCACGACCACGAGCGGCGCGATCTCGGTGCGGAACGGCTCGCCCGGCCCGAGGTGCTCCTCCGCCCAACCGGTCATGGCGGCGATGGTTTCGGGCGCGTGCGATTCGGACGTATCGAGGTGCATCATGAAATCGCGGCCGCCGTGCAGCCAGACAAAGCCGCGCAGGGCGCCGCCATCGTCCTCGAACAGGCGGACGCGCGCGGCGGGGTCGATCGTCGGGTTCGCGAACAGACCCCAAATGACATCGCCGGGGTGAATCCCGTTGGCCTCGGTGCCACTCGCGGTGGCCGTCGAGATCAACCGCAACATCCGCGCGAGGTCGTCATCGTCGCGATACCACCGGCTCGTCAGCGTCGTCATGGAGGCTCCCTCAGGCGATCAGTGCGGGCCATCGACCTCGACGCCGCAGGGCCCGCCGTCGGTGTTCTCCGCGACGACGACTTCCTCGCCTTCCATCGTCAGGATCGGCCGGTACCAGGCCGAGATGCGCTCCGACGAGCGGCCGATGTAGTGGCCGATGAAGGAGCGGCGGAAGCGGTCGGCGCTGCGATTCGGGCCGGAGCCGTGGACGAGGCTGCCGTTGAAAAAGAGCACGTCGCCCGGCTCCATGTCGACGGGAACCGCCTCCAGCCCCTCCGGCACCGGCACGAAGTCGCGCGTGAAGGAGACGTCGAGATCGGCCTCCTCCGGGCAGAAGATGTTCATCGCGTGGGTGCCCGGCACGACCTCCAGCCCGCCGTTCTCGCGGTCGACGCGGTCCAGCGCGACCCACCCGGCGATGCAGGTGCCCGGCTCGACCTTGAGGTAGAAGTTGTCCTGGTGGAGGGCCTGCCCGCGCGCGCCGGCCGGCTTGAAGTAGAGCATGCTCTGCGCCGCCAGCGGCTCCTCGCCGAAGAGATCGGTCAGGATCGCGCCGACGCGGGGGTCGAGCAGGTAGCGCCGGGCGACGTCGTTGACCCGGTGCGGGTGCATCATGCGGGGATACAGCTTGAGCGGGTCGCCGTTCGCCTCGTCGGCCGGGGCCGGCGAGAAGCAGCCGGGGATCGGGCCGCCGGCGTGCATCGCCATGAAGGTGTCGCGCAGTTCGCGTACCTCGTCGGGGCCGTAGAGCCCGCGCATCACCAGGTAGCCCTGCTCGTGAAACGCCTGGATTTGCTCCGCCGTGAGTCCTGTCGCCGATATCGCCATGTGCGCCCCTGCCTTTCGGATACGTGCCGCCGCGCTCGTTGCCCGGCATCATCGCAGATGCGACACGATCCTGCCGGCGGGGCGTCAGCATCGGCGACAACCCCGAGAGAGAATGCTGGCATGATCCTGCCGAAGATTCGTGACCCGCGCTTCATCACCATCCGTCGGGGCGGCACGCTGACCGACGCCGACCACCGGCTGCTCGCGCTGTGGGCGGCCTTGTGCGCGGAGCACGTGCTCGACCTGTTCGAGGAGGCGATGCCTGGAGATACGCGGCCGCGCGACGCGATCGCGCAGGTTCGGGCGTGGGCGCGCGGCGAGGTGACGATGACTGAATCGCGCACGGCGGCCGGCCACGCCAATGCGGCGGCCCGGGATCTTCGCGGAGCGGCTCGACACGCCGCGTTTGCCGCCGGACAGGCGGCGGCGGTGGCGCACGTGGCCGCGCACGAGCTGGGGACAGCGGCCTATGCGATCAAGGCGGTGCGCGCCGCCGCGCCGGACGAGGACGCGGAGCGCGCCGGGATGATCGAGTGCCGGTGGCAGCGCGAGCAGTTGCCGGAGGCGATTCGGGCGCTGGTGCTGGACGACCAGCGGCTGCGCAACGCCATCTGCTGGTCGGTGTTCGCCTGCTGAGCGCGGGGGGTGTCGCCGCCGGTCGGGTCGCCACGCTGGCCATCCGTTAGGTGGTCACGTGGTCATCTTGACCGTCTGGGCCACCTAAAGGTCGGAAGCGGCCGATTTGTCCGGAACGGCGGGGATATCGTTACATGGTCACACCGAAGCGGATCGAACGCGGGCGTGACCATGTACGGACCGGCGATGCTTACATGGTCCAGATGGTCAGGATGTGCGTGTATGGGACGGTTGACCGTGTAAGGAGGCCGGCGATGGATCGGCGCCACCTCAATCTATGTTCTGATCGCCTACTTCTGCACTGATCGCCTGCTTCGACCTTGATCCAGACACGTTCTCCAGTGCCAGCGACTAGAACGAGCTGCGAAGCCGATCGGCGCTCCGGATCGAACCGGAGCGCAAAGAAGTGGCGAAGCTGCGCAGTGACATCGCTCATGCGGCCGACGATGGCTCCAGCGTTACGGCCTTGCGGGACGTCATCGATCAAGTAGCGCTGACGGGCAAGTGGATCGCCGATCTCAACGGTCAGACCGAAGAGAGCATGCGAGATTTCGCCTGAGAGGGTGTCTGAGAAGGAGGCATCGGGACGGCGCGCTGGGCCGGTATCGGTG
>JAEVYR010000570.1 GCA_023392645.1 Chloroflexota bacterium
GGTCACGCCTCTCCACTGCGGTGATTAGGAGTCCGAGTTGCCGTCTTTGAGCGCGCCGGCGGTCTCGGTACCGCCCGACTGCGCCTTCAACGCCTCGAGCTCCTTCTCGATGTCGACATCGTAGTCGAGCTCGCGGAACTGCGCGTCGACCGACGTGTCCTCCATCTCGATCGTCGCCGCCGCGCGGGCCTCGTTGCTGCGGATCTTGCGCTCCATCCGATCCAGCTCCGACGACGCGTCGAGCGGCGAGAGCGACGTCACTCGATCCGCCACGTGTTGCTGCGCCTTGGCGCGGCGCTGGCGGGCGATCAGGCTGTCGCGCTGGCTCAGCGTCGACTGGTACTTGCTTTCGAGAAGCTGGAGCTGCTGCTTGAGCTTGTTGACCGTCGTCAGTTGCACCTCGTGCTGGTTCTGGTAGACGGTCAGGTTCTCCTCGGCGTCGTGCTTGCGGCGCAGCGCCTCGCGGGCGAGGTCGTCCTTGCCGGCTCCGACGGCGCGACGCGCCTTCTCGCCCCATTCGGTGACGAGCTCCTGCGACTCGTTGACGTCCGCTTCGAGCTCCTTCTCCTGGGCGATCATCGCGGCCACCTGGGCCCGCGCGGTGGTGATGTTCGACTGCATATCCCGCAGGATCTGGTCGATCATCTTTTCGGGATCTTCCGCCTGGTCGATCAAGTCGTTGACGTTCGCGCGTACGAGCCGGGAAATGCGATCAAGAATCGACATGAACGTGTCCTTTCGTTATGCGATGTTTCCACTCTCGCTGAAGACCTGGAGGTCAAGGAGCGGAACTTTCCGTCCCTCAAACGCACGAACGCTGCCAGCCAGGTCGACGACGATAGTCGTCGTCGCGTCTTCGCCCGCGCCCGACGAGGTTACCTGATAGCTCGCCACGATGTCCGATTTCGTGCCGCTCGGACCAGAGATCGACGCGCTGGCGGGCTGGCCCTGCGCCGGTGCGGTTGCGGCGTCGCTCGCGGTGACGCGCCAGGCGTCAACCGCGGAGCCGTCGTCGGTCACGGCCAGCCACTCGGGTCCGCCGTCGAGCTCAACCAGCGTCAACACCGGCTCTCCGTTGGGCGAGGCGAGCGCGATGTGCGAAGTGAACTGGTAGTTGTCGCCGAGAATCGCGCCGGTGCCGCCTTGACGCAACCCCAGCAACTGGCGCTGCTGCGGCGTCAGCTGGCGCGGTTTCTCCAGGAGCGCGAGCACGTCCGGATCCTTCGTGGGCGTCGCCGTTTCGATGACGTCGCCGCGCGTGTCAAACAGGCGGTTGAGGTCGCCGATGGTTTGCTCGATCTGTTGATACGCCGCCGGATCGGCTGAATCGCCGCTCGTCGCATCGAAGATTTGCGATGTCAGCTCATCGACGCCCTGCTGGAAGGCAACGTCGAACTGCTTGAGTTGTTGCAGCGCGAACTCATCGACGCTGCGGTCGGAGAAGAGGCCGCCATATCCGTAGGTCGCCGTGCGTACCCGACTTTCGAGATGCCGGACACGGCCGATGGTGTTCTCGATGTTCGAGATCTGGTCGAATTTGCGGTCCGCGGCAAGCCGGCTGCTGACCGAGGTGAGCCGGTCGATCGCCTGGGTGAGTTCTCGCGCGATTTCCTGTCGAAGCCGCCGGTCATCGTCGCGCATCGACTCCTTCTGCCGGTAGCCGGTGTAGCCGGGAACCCGGTTGAGCAGGCGCTCGACCCGCTCGGTGAAGCGATCGGTCATTCGTGTTCCTCCTGTCTGCTCGCGTCAGGTGAAAATCTCCGCGCCACAGTAGGGACATTTGATCAGGCCCTTGCCGGCCAGCTCCAGCGGTCCGCCGCAGTTGGGACAGGTCGTACGGCCCTGCAACTCGCGCGCGTCGATGGAGTACAGGACACCCTTGTCCCAATCGACGTACCCGGTGAAGAGACCACGACCGACCAGCGCGTACACGTCGTCATGAACGATGTCGGTGTTGGCGTTCAGCTCGAGCACGGCATCCGACACCTCGACCTTGCCGCGGGTCTTGACCATGTCGAGCAGTTTCCGCTGGCGATTGATCTCGACCAGCTCGCTCGCTTCGGCTCGCCCTCGCAGGAACAGGTAGCCGCCGGCCCCGATCAGGGGCAGGACGATCACGCCGAAGAGCAGCGCGAAGCCGAGCGCGGCGCCGGAGCCGCGAAGATTGCCTTCGTTGACCCCCGACATGATCCAGATCGCGATCACGGCGCCGAGGATGACGCCCGCCGCAATCATGATCCCGCCGATAACCCGTCCGGATGCCGCCACCGCTACCCTCCATGGGGGCTTGCGCTCCCCGACCGGATGTCCTGTTCCACTGCCGATAGTGTCGCATACCGGCGTTCACGGACCCGCTACGTGGGATCCGGTGCGATCGCGAACATGAAATCGCCCTTGCAGGCGATGTCGCCTTTCACGGTCGCGACGCCCGTTCCGCTGCCAATGCCGCGTCGAATCTGCTTCAGCTCGACCTCCATCCGGAGCGTGTCGCCCGGCTTCACCTGTCGTTTGAAGCGGACGTTGTCGATTCCGGCGAAGAAGGCGATCTTGCCGGCGTATTCATCAAGCGAGAGCAGCGTGACCGCGCCGACCTGGGCGATCGCTTCGACGATCAGCACTCCGGGCATAACCGGGTAGGTCGGAAAATGACCCTCGAAGAAGTGCTCGTTCGCGGTGACGTTCTTGATCCCGACCGCGCGCTGCCCAGCCTCGAGCTCGTCGATCCGGTCGACCAGCAGGAATGGGTAGCGATGCGGAATGATCTCGCGAATGGCGACGCTGTCCAGCGGCAGGTTCAACTCCATCGGTGCCCTCCGGCGGATATCAGGAATTCGTTAAACTCATGCGGAATTGTACTGGACTCGCCGCGTCTGGAGCGGGGAAGGGGATGACCGTGGATCTCGTCATCATCGGCGCCGGCGCCTGGGGCACGACGCTGGCCGGGCTCGCCGTCAGTGCCGGGTCGACCGTGACGCTCGTGGCGCGCAACGAGGCGGTGCATCGCTCGCTGGTGGAATCCCGCCGGCATCCCGTCTCGCTGCCGGGATACCACCTGCCGGTTGAGGTGCGGGTCGTACGCGAGGCTGGGGCCGCGCTTGCCGTGAACGTCGACCTGGTCGTGGTCGTCGTGCCGTCGGTGGCCGTCGACGCGGTGGCGCGAGCGATCGCGAGCAGCGGATATTCTGGAGTCGTGATGACCGCGACAAAGGGGATCGATCCCGCGACGCTTCGCACCAGCAGCGAGCGTCTTTCCGACGCGTTGCCGGACCTGTCGATCACGGCGCTGTCGGGACCGAACCTGGCGGGCGAGATCGCCATGGGTCATCCCGCCGCCGCGGTCGTGGCCGGGAACGACAGCGACGCGGTCGCGCTCGCGCGTCGGGCGTTGATGTCCGGCGACTACCGCATCTATACGTCGACCGACATCGTCGGGGTCGAGATTGCCGGGGCGCTCAAGAACGTCATTGCGATCGGCGCCGGCATCGCCGATGGGCTCGGCGCGGGGCAGAACGCGAAGGCGGCCTACATGACCCGCGGCATTGCCGAAATGGCGCGGCTCGGCGTGGCGATGGGCGCGAACCCGCTCACGTTCGCCGGTCTCGCTGGCATCGGCGACCTCATCGCGACGTGCAGCAGCGAGCGGTCGCGCAACCACACCGTCGGTCGTGGCCTGGCGGCGGGAACGCCGATCGACAAGGTGCTGGCGGATTTGCCCGAGGTCGCGGAAGGCGTGCCCACGACCCGGGCGGCGCTGCGCCTGGGCAAGATCAAGGGCGTCGAGTTACCGATCGCAGTCCAGATTGCCCGGGTGATGTTCGATCAGGTCCCCCCGTCGGAGGCGATCGCCGCGCTGATGGCGCGGGATGCCACCGATGAGCTGAACTTCCTGAGCTGAAGGTGACACCGGAAACGTTCGAAGGGGAATCTCGAGGTGCCGCCGGGGCGGCACGCTGGGCTGATGGAAGCGACGTGCGCTCAGGCTTCGGCGCCGCGGTCGATGAGCTGCTCCCGCGCCGGACCGACACCGATGTAGCGGACTCGCGTGCCGAACACGGTTTCCAGATGGGACACGTACGCCTGCGCCTCGATCGGAAGATCTTCCCACGAACGCGCCGCGGTCGTATCCTGCTGCCAGCCCGGATACTCCGCCCAGACGGGATTGACGTTCTCCGCATCCTCGAGCACCGCCGGCAGGTGTTGCATGCGCTCGCCGTCACGATCGTAGGCGGTGCAGGTTCGGATCGTCTCGAACGCATCCAGCACATCGACCAGCGTCAGCGCGACCTCGTCGACGCCATTCAGCCGCGCCGACTGCCGCGCAATCACCTCGTCGAACCACCCCGTCCTACGAGGTCGCCCGGTAGTCGTGCCGTACTCGTTGCCGCGCTTCCGAATCAGCTCGCCGGTCTCATCGTGCAATTCGGACGGCATCGGACCGGCACCGACACGGCTGGTGTAAGCCTTGTAGACCGCGACGACGCGCTCCACCTGGCGCGGCGACACGCCCGCCCCCTGGCAGGCGCCGGCCGCCGTCGGCGACGACGACGTTACGAACGGGTAGGTGCCGTAGTCGATATCGAGCATCGCGCCCTGCGCGCACTCGATCACCACGTGGTCGCCTGCGTCCAGCGCGTCCTGGACGTCGACCTGCGTCGGCTGGATGTACGGCGAGAGGCGCTCGGCCCAGTTTTGCGCCTGCCGCAGGATCGCGTCGCCGTCCAGCGCCTCGCTTCGGTAGAGGCGAGAGATGATCTCGTTCTTCTGGTCAACCTCCCATCGCACGCGGCTGCGAAGCACGCTGGCGCTCATCAGGTCGCCCATGCGGATGCCGTGGCGCGACATCTTGTCGGCGTAGGCGGGTCCGTTGCCGCGCAGCGTCGTGCCGATGCTGAGATCTTCGCGCCGCTGCTCCTCGAGCCGGTCGAGCACCGGGTGGTAGGGCATCACGATGTGCGCGCGGTCGGAAATGCGCAGGCGCGAGGTGTCCACGCCGCGCGCCTCGAGGTCTTCCAGCTCGCCGATGAGCGTGTCCGGCTCGACCACGACGCCCGCCCCGATCACGCAGAGGCAACCGTCATTGAGGATGCCGGACGGAACGAGGTGGAGCTTGAATGTGCCACGATCCGTCTTCACCGTGTGGCCAGCGTTGCTGCCACCGTTCGCCCGGACCACCATGCTCGCCGTCGACGCCAGTGCGTCGGTCAGCTTGCCCTTGCCTTCGTCGCCCCACTGGCCACCCATGATGATTGTCGCCGTCATCGTCCTCGTCCATGCTCGTGACCGGTGAACGGTCACACGGAAACGGACGACGGGCTTGCTCCGCGTCGTCCGTCACAGGTGGATACATTGTCGCAGAAGGTCAGGCGTTGTGCCGGAGAGCCTTCAGCTCGCGGAAGATGTCCTTCTCGCGATCGTTCAGCGCGGTCGGGATAGTGACCTCCACCGTCGCGAGGAGATCGCCCTTGCGGTCCGGCTTGCCGAGATGCGGCATGCCCTTGCCGCGCAACCGGAAGACCTTCCCGCTTTGCGTCTCGGCGGGGACCGTCAGCATGACGCTGCCGGTCATCGTCGGAACACGCACCTCGCCGCCGAGCACCGCGTCGTAGAGCGGCACGTGGACGGTGGTTCGCAGGTTGTTGCCGTCCCGTTCGAAGCGCGGATCGCTCGACACTGTCACGAGCAGGTAAACATCGCCCGCCGCGCCGCCGTGCTGGCCCGGACCGCCCTGGCCCCGGATGCGAATCCGGGAACCGGTTTTCACGCCCGCGGGGATCTTCACCTCCAGCGTGCGCGGCTCCAGTACCTCTCCGGTGCCGTCGCAGCGGGGGCACATCGCCCCGCGTACCACGCCCGATCCATCGCACAGGTCGCAAACCTTCGGCGCGCGAACGGTCAGGCGCCGGGATGTGCCGCGGTAGGCTTCCTGGAGCGTGACGGTGGCGTCGACCTCGAGATCCTGGCCGCGAGCCGGGATCGTCGCCTGCTGGAAACCGCGGGTGCGCGCGCCCTCCTGCCCGAAGAGCAGGTTGAAGAAATCGGAGAACCCGCTGGAGCCGCCCGTGTGGGTCGTGCGCGTGAAGCCACCCGTGTCGCCGGTGAACCACTGCTCGAAGTCGCCGCCGGAAGTGGTGAAGGTCTGCCCGGCACCGGCACCGGGTTCCGGCCCGTTGGTCGCGTCGAAGCCTGCATCGCGGTAGCGCTGCCAGTCGGCGCCGTAGCGGTCGTACATCGACCGCTTTTCGGAATCCGACAGCACCTCGTAGGCCTCGTTGATGTCCTTGAATTTCGCTTCGGCGCCGGGATCGTCCCGGTTGACGTCGGGATGGCTCTCTCGCGCCTTCTTGCGAAACGCCTTCTTGATGTCCTTCTGGTCCGCCGTCCGTTCGACGCCGAGGATGTCGTAGTAGTCCTTGAATTGCACGGGCGACATGCGTTCACCTTCCTCGTTTCCACATTATGTCTTTGTAAGTATATAACTTGATACGGTCCGACGCAACTAGGAGCCGCGGCTCACGACCGCGCGCAGCCGGGCGGAGCCGCGCCGCATGCGTTTCCAGGTTGCATAGAGGAAATAGCCGAACAGTGGCAGCACGACCAGCAGCAGCAACGGCAGGAAGATCGCCACCAGCGAGGAGATCGCCGCGGTGACGTCCTCGACCAGGCTGACCACCGGATTGCCCACGCCGCCGGTGGACGCCGTGACAACGGGCCGCGTGGACATCTTGACGGCATGGATCGCGCCGGCGCCGGTGAGCCCGATCAGCCCGCCGATCCAGGCGTCCACATCGCCCGAGGCGTCGGCGATGGCGGCGGCGAGAATGGCCCCCGCGACCGGGCGAATGGCGGTGTGGACGACATCGCTGACGTGGTCGAGTCCAGGGATCTTGTCCGCGATCAGCTCGATCGGAAGCAGGATCAGGATGATGATGATCCCCGGCGTCGACGAGATGAAATCGTACGGCTCGGCGAGGTTCACCGTCGAGCTGAACCGGTCGGCGAGGGCGAGGATAAGAAACGGCAGCCAGGCGTTGAGCCCGGCCGGCAGGGCGAGGCCGAGCGAGCTGAGCAGGGCGGCAAGCACGTCTGGGAACTCCGTTCACGCAGGTCGATCGCGATTCACTGTGCGAACGATAGCAAAAACCCCGCTGCGATCGGTCGCGGCGGGGTTCCATGCGCGAAATTGCTCGAGAATATCAGGGGATCGTGCGGATCACGCTGACCAGCTTGCCCATGATGCGGACGTTCTCGGCCGGGGTGTAAATCGGGTCCATCGTCCGGTTCTGCGGCTGAAGGCGAACCTGGGCGCCTTCAAGGTAAAATGTCTTGAGGGTCGTCTCCGCTTCGGATTCGAGCCAGACCGCGACCGTCTCGCCGTTCTCGCAGGTTTCCTGCTGCTTCAGCACGACGATGTCGCCGTCACCGATCAGCGCGTCGACCATCGAATGCCCGCGCACGCGGAGACCGAACAGCCCCCTGC
>JAEVYR010000574.1 GCA_023392645.1 Chloroflexota bacterium
GACCGATACCGATGCGCGCGATATCGTCGCGATCTGCCGTCAGCTCGATGGCCTCCCGCTGGCGCTGGAGCTGGCCGCGATCCGGGTGCGGGCGCTCTCGCTGCGCGCGCTGGCCGGCATGCTCGACGAGCGGCTGCGCCTGCTCACGCAGGGCCCGCACGACGCCCCGGAGCGCCACCGGACCTTGCGCGAGGCGATCGGCTGGAGCCATGACCTTCTTACGGGCAGCCAAAAGGCGTTCTTCCGGCGACTGGCCGTCTTCGCCGGCGGCTGCACGCTCGACGGCGCCACCCGCGTGGCCGCGGGGGACGATCCGTTCACCGCGCTCGATGGTCTGGAGGCGCTGGTCGATCAGGGGATGGTGCTCCAGGCGAGCGAGCCGGGCGGCGAAATCCGGTTCCGGATGCTCGGCACGGTGCGCGATTACGCCCTGGAGCGTCTGGAGGAAAGCGGCGAGGCCGGCGCGGTCTCCGCCGCGCTGGCGGCGCACGTGATCGACCTCGCCGAACAGTCCGATCCCTCCGATCCGGGCACGTTGGTCGCCCGGCTGGCGCGCGAGCAGGCGAACATCCGCGCGGCGCTGGCGTGGGCGCTCGGCGACACCGGGCACGGCGGCGACCCGGCCACCGCGCTGCGGCTGGCGGGGGCGCTGTGGCCGTTCTGGCACATGCGGGGCCAATACCGGGAGGGGCACGGCTGGCTGGAGCGCGCGATCGCGCAGGCTGGGCAGGTCGATCCGGAGCCCCGGGCGCAGGCGTTCCTGACGCTGGCGAACATTGCCAACAACCTGGAGGACCACGCCCATGCGCGGTCGCTCTACGGGGAGAGCCTGCGACTGTTCGATGAGATCGGGGACGAGCGCGGCGTCGCCACCGCGACGATCGGGCTCGGCATGGTCGCCACCAACACCGGCCACTACGACCGAGCCCAGGATTTGCTCGACGAAGCGCTGGCGCGATGCCGAGCCATCGCGTCGCCGGCGACCGTCACCTGCCTGTTCGGTCTCGGCCAGCTCGCGATTTCACGCGGCGACTACGCCACCGCCGAACGCTGGCTCGACGAGGCACGCCAGATGTGCGGACCAAACGCGGTCGTGCCGCTCGCCTACCTCTCGATGGAGACGGCCCGGATCGCACGCTATCGGCGTGACCCCATCGTCGCGGGCGCGCTGGCGGCCGCCTGTCTCGGCACGTTTCGGGAGATCGGCGAGCGCCGCGCGGAAGCCGCCAGCCTGGCCGAGCTCGGGCACATCGACCTGCTGACCGGCTCCCTCGACGACGCTGGCGCCCGCCTCAGGGAGGCGGCGGCACGGTATCTCGACATGCGCGCCGAGCTCGGCCTCGTGACCTGCCTGGAAGGGCTCGCGCGCATCGCCATCGCGCGTGAAGAGATCGCGCTGGCCGCGCGCCTCGGTGGCGCGGCCAGCGCGTGGCGCGACCGCGTCGGCACGGCCCGGATCGTGCCCGAGCGCGAGGTCTTCGACGAAGCCATCGAGAACGCCCGCGCCGCCGATCCCGAGCGATTCGACGCGGCATGGCGCGCCGGCCACGCGATGAGCATCGACCAGGCGCTCGCCGAAGCCACCGCGCCCGCGCCGGCTAGGCGAACGGGCACAACCAGCAGAGGTTCATCGTGACGGGGCCATCCGTGTCGCCGTCGTCGTCGTCCTTCTTCACGATGCTCATCTGCAGCTCGGCCGGCGTGTCGCCGACGACCTCCATGTGCATCACGCCGTCGCGGATCGTGAAGTTGTTGCCCGCGCCCAGGATCGCCGACTCGCCGACATCGAGGTGACGCCGGCCCCGGTCGCAGAAGACGATATCGTCGTCGCCGGAGCGAATCGGCTCGCCCGACGCGACCACGACGCTCGCCTCGCCCTCGCTGATCGAGACGCGCAGGTGTCCATCCTGCATGTGCAGGTTCACGGCGCGCACGTCGCCGAGCGGCTTGATCTCGCTGCCGGGATCGATCACGAGCTTGAGCATCGAGTGGGATGCCCCACGCAGCCCGGAGCGGTCCGCCGAAGGTGACGGATCGGCATCCTCGATGCGCGCGACGCGAACACTCGCCATTCCCGGAACGCCTTGCCACTTCTCGGTCATCGTCCTGCTCTCCTGCCCCGGCGGGGCTCATTCCTGCCTGCCGATCGATCTATCCCCAGCATGCCCCGCCGGGCGGGTTGCTGTCATGCGTACCGGTTACGTAATTTTCATCTCGGCCGTGACACGGCCGATCGGGTGGATCCGCTCGGTGTGTAGTCCCGGACCGCCGAAGGCATCGCTCCTACCGGACCGTGGATTCGGCGCAGGGGACGGCCAGGCCGGCTCCCACCGGCGCGGCGTCTACCTGCTGGCGTACCAGCGCCGCGTAGGCGCCATCGCGCGCCATCAGCGCGTCGTGATCGCCTCGCTCGACGATCCGCCCCTCGTCGACCACCAGGATCTGGTCGGCGTCACGAACGGTGCTGAGCCGGTGGGCGATCACGATCCGGGTCGGCGCGGCATCGCGCAGGT
>JAEVYR010000581.1 GCA_023392645.1 Chloroflexota bacterium
GCGCTTGCCGGGCTGCTGGCGCTGCCGCTGACGCGGCGGCGCCTGGTGGGCGTGGCGACGGCGCTCCCGGCGGCCGGCGTGGTTGGTCGGGCGCTGGCGCAGGACGGCGACCAGGTGATCGAGCCGATCGACGGCACCACCGGGCCCGCGGTCGCGCCGGGGCCGCTCTGCCTTCCCTCGGCCGGTGATGGCTGCGTGCGAGGACCGGTGCCGGCGACACTGCGCATCGACACCATCGGCGTCGATGCGCCGGTCGAGATTCTCGAAACCATCGCCGGGGAGATGCAACAACCGACCGATGCGACACATGTCGCCTGGTACAAGGAAACCGCCCGCCTCGGCGAGCCCGGCAACATGTTGCTCGCCGGCCATCTCAACTGGTGGGGCGTGCCGGAGGCCGTGTTCTACAACCTCGGCATGCTGGCGGCAGGAGAGGAGATCATCGCCGGGGACCACGACGGCGCTCGGTGGGTCTACCTGGTGGAATGGGTCCGCCAGGTTCCGGGCGGCGAAGAGCCCGACGACGAGGTGCTCGGCGCGACGGCGTGGCCGGCGGTGACGTTGATCACCTGCGGCGGCACCTGGGACAGCGCCGCCAGCGCGTACGACCAGCGGACCGTCGTCCGCGCGAATCTTGTCGAGTCCGCCTGATCGCGACCCCGCGACGGCGATTGCTCCGGCAGGCGCCCGACGGATTGCACGATTCCGTGATCAACGCTGACGTTCGTCAGGAACGCGACCTTCGTACGATGTGCCGCGGCGTTGGGTGTCAGATGATCGCAGGGAGCCCGGCCGCCGGCCAGGGAGGGCGAGGCGGCCGGGCTCCACCTGCTCCCGCTCGCGCCACGAGCGCACCATCCGTTCGTGGCGGGCATTGCTGTGGGTCGAAGCCAGTTGACATGGGTCGGGTCGTCCGCCAAGGTATGACGATACACACATTCATCGTCGTGTGAGCGGATGCCATGGTGATCTCCCTGCCAACCCGGCGACAGCAACGCATACCCATGCCGCGAACGCCGCTGATAGGGCGGCGGACCGAGATTGCGGAGATCACGGAGGTGCTCGAGCATCCCGACACGGCGGTGCTCACCCTGACCGGTCCGGGTGGCGTGGGCAAGACGCGTCTCGCGCACCATCTGGCCGTCGTTGGGCGCGACGTGTTCTCCGATGGCGTCATCTTTGTGCCACTGGCGTCGGTCGGGGACCCGAGCGATCTGCTTGGTGCGGTGGGGGCCGTGCTCGATGTTCACCAGGTGGGCGAGTCGCCGCTTGTCGGCGAGCTCGCTGGCGCGCTCGCCGACATGGAGGTGTTGCTGATCCTCGATAACTGCGAGCACCTGCTCGACGGCGTCGGCGCGATCGCCGAGTTGATCGCGCTGCTGCCAGCGCTGACGGTGCTCGCCACCAGCCGGACGCGGCTGGGGCTCGCCGCCGAGCGGATCTATCCCATCGCGCCGCTGCGGTTGCCGGCGGCCGGCGAGCCGTTGGCGTGGGAGCTCGATCGCGCTCCCGACTCCCTCAAGCTGTTCGCCGGTCGCGCGGGCGCGATCCGGCCCGATTTCGTGCTCGACGCCGGCAACGTCGCCGCCGTCGCGGATATTTGCCGGCGCCTGGATGGCCTGCCGCTGGCGATCGAGCTCGCCGCCGCCTACACCGGTGCGCTCTCGGTCGACGCACTGCGAGACCGGTTGGAGGCCGGCATGCTCTCGACGCTCGCCGCCAGCGGACCGGACCGGCCGGAACGGCATCGCACCATGCGGGCGGCGATCGCCTGGAGCTACGACCTGCTCGCCGCGCAGGAGCAACGCTTCTTCACCTGCTGCTCCGTTTTCGCCGGCGGGTTCACGCTGGATGCGATCGAGCGCGTCTGGGCGGCGTGTGGCGATTCGCGTGTGTCGGCACTGGACGGCCTGACGGCGCTGGTTGACCGGAGCCTGTTGCGCCCACTGGATCGAGATAGCGACGCCACGCGCTACCTGATGCTGGAAACGATCCGCGAGTTCGCGCGGGAACGCCTCGACGCGTCCGGCGACGGAGCGACCCTGCGGCGCCATCATGCCGAATGGGCACTGGCGCTGGCGGAGACCGCGCAACAGGAGCTGTTTGGGCCTGACCAGGCGATCTGGGCACACCGGCTCGCCGCCGATCACGACAATCTTCGCGCCGCGCTCTCGTGGGCCATCAGGAACGACCCGGTGCTTGCCGTGCGCCTCGCCAGCGCCCTGTGGTTCTTCTGGTATGCCGAGGGCGATCTGGTCGGGGGGCGACGCTGGCTGGAGCGCGCGCTCGCTGCCGGCTCCGCCGCGCCACCGGCCCTGCGTGCGCTGGCGATGAACAATCTCGGCAACCTGACCTACGAGATGGGCGACCTTGCGCGCGCTCAGGAGCTGTACGAAGGCAGCCTCGCGCTCCGCACCGAGCTCGGTGACCGGGGTGGCATGGCCGACTCGCTCAACAACCTCGGCATGCTCGCGACTGCTCGCGGCGACCTCGCCGGCGGTCGTGAGCGGCTGGAGGCAAGCATCGCGATCCGCACAGACATGGGCCAGCCGCACGGCTCCGCGCCGACGTTCAATAACCTCGGTGATATCGCCATCCTCGAAGGAAACAGCGAGCTGGCCCGCGCCAACAACGAACGGGCAATGGCGCTGGGCCGCGAGTGGGGCAACACGCGCCGGGTGGCGCACTCGTTGCACAACATCGGGTTGGCCCACCGATGTGCCGGCGACGACGACGCGGCCGTGGCGCTGTTCGAGGACAGCCTCGCGTTGTTCCGCGAGGTCGACGAGAAATCGGGCATCGCGGCCGTGATGCACAACCTCGGGCGGGTCGCGGCGCGGCAGGGAGCGATCGAAACCGCGGTGGGCCACTTCGTGCGCGCGCTCGAGCTGTATCGTCAGGGGCTCGATCGACGCGGGCTGGTACGGTGCCTGGAGGCGGTCGCGCTGATCGCGGAAGCCAGGGGCGATGATGACGCGTTCGCTCGGCTGCTCGGCGCCGCGACGGTGATGCGGGGCGCCCTGCAGTTGCTGCAGCCGCCGATGGATCGCGACGACGTGGCCGCCGCCGAGGATCGCGCGCGGTCCCGACTCGGCGAGGCTGGCTACGAGGCGGCGCGCGCGGCCGGCAGCGCGATGCGGCGTGACCAGACGGTCGATGTCGCGCTGTCGGTGCTGTCTGCCCCGGTCGCCGGGCAATCGCCATTGAGCCGTCGCGAGCGGGAGGTGCTCCGGCTGATCGCGCAGGGTCGCTCGAACCAGGAGATCGCGGACGCGCTGTTCATCAGCATACGCACGGTCAAGGCGCACGTCACCAACATTTTCACCAAGGTGGGCGTGTCATCCCGCTCGGCCGCGGCGGCCTGGGCGCATCGGCACGAAATGGCCTGAATCCACAGGAAATCCCGAGAAACCGAATCGTCGACCCGGGCGTTGGCACGAGTGACGCATGCTGTGGCGAACCCGCAAGGGGCGTCCATACGACGCTGTGCCAGGGCGCGCCTGCGGGATCGCCGGGCGCTCCGCGAGAGCGCACCGGTCCGACCCGGCCTGACCGGAAATACGACCTTGGTACGATGCGCCGCTCCGCCGGGTCGGAGCATCATGCGTAGGTGACGCTCGGTGCCGGCCGCGTCTGGCTCGGGCGTGTGGTGCGTGGGTCTCAATCGACGATTGTCTGGTGACAACGTGAGGCGAAACACCTATGATGGTAGCCACGGGTCTCTTTGGACATGACGCATCTCCCCCACAAGTGTGTGGAGGGGGCGGTTGGAATTGGGCATCTGTCGCCAGGGCAACCAGGAGGAGGCAGGCATGAGGTACCGGCGTGGATCATCACCCGGCCGCGCGGTTGGTCACTCCCGAATCGTGTTCCTGTTTTCGATGTTCGCCATTGTCGCTTCGCTGCTCATGCCGGTGCTCACGCTGACGGCGTCCGATGCGGCGGCACAGGGGGTGCCTCCGGACTGCGATCCCGGGTTCGTCGTCAGCGACGACCAGACCACCTGCGTTCCCGATCCGAACCAGGGCGCCACCGATACCGCCACCGCGACGGAGACGGCGACCGCCACCGAGACGCAGGCGCAGGTCGACCCAACCTACGTCTACATCGACAAGTACGATTGCCCGACCGACACCGATTGGTCGACGGTAAATGACCTCGGCACGTTCCTGCAGGGATGCAGCCCGAACCAGACGCCGGTCACGATGACCGTCAATGGCGAGCCGCAGCAGATCAGCGCGAGCGGCCAGTGGGGGCCGTACCAGGATCTCGCCAGCATCCCGATGTCCGAGGAGGTCAACCCCAACTACAACCTGCCGCACTGGTTCTGTGGCACGTTCACCGGCGGCGGCACGCCGGCCATGAACGACCTTGGCGCGTCGGCGTCGGTGACGCCGAACGTCGCCCCGGGCGAGTCGATCTCCTGCCAGGTGTTCAACACCCAGCAGCCGACCGACCAATACGGCAGCGTCATCCTCCACAAGTTCGCCTGCCCGGACGCCGCGACCTTCGACGATCCGACCCAGGCCACCATCGACCAGCTGCAGCAGGAATGCCAGCAGCCGCTGGGTGGCGTGGCGTTCGACTATGAGCAGAACGGCCAGTCGGTGCAGCAGCTCGTGACGGACCAGTCCGGCATGGCCCAATGGGACCAGGCACCGGTTGGTCAGTACACGCTGCGCGAGCAGCTTCCCGTCGGCTACGGCAGCGCCGTGGTTCACTGCTCGTACCATGAAGCCAACCAGGGCAATTTCGTCGGTCAATCCCAGCCGGTCCTGATGGACGACGCGTCCTCATGGAGCGGCACGATGGACGCCGGCAACGTTCTTGATTGCTACGTCTTCAATATTCCCAACGACCAGCTCCAGCTCATGAAGCACTGGTGCGCGGCGGACTTCACCGCGCCCGAAAACGCCACCGAGCAGGACTACCAGGGCTGCGCGGAGATGCCGGGCGCGCAGATCACCTGGCGCGTGGCCCTGCAGGCCAACGATCAGGAGATCACGTCGCTCGCGCCCGACCCCACGACCGGCTACGCCGGCTTCGGCGAGCTGGAGCAGGATCAGCCGCTCACGGTGCTCGAACAGTTGCCGGACGGCTCCGGTTACGGCGCACCGGCCGTGTTCTGCGCGGAGTTCCAGCGCGGCGGCAACGGGCAGCCAACCACCATGGTGTCGTACGACCCGACGACCGGCGCCCAGTGGACCCCGCGAGACGGTTATTTCCTCTCCTGTGGCTTCTACAACATCCCCGAGGGCGGATTTGACACGCAGGCGATCGGCAACAGCTTCACGCTTTACAAGTGGCAATGCGATCCCGGCACGATGACCGGGCAGCCGATCGAGTATTACCAGGGCGGACAGGAAAGCCAGGATACCGATCCCTGCGAGACCGAGCACATGGATGTCCCGTTCACCGTCACGGACGCGAACGGCGATCACCCCCAGAACACGGTGCACAACACGACCTGGGACGATCTCGCCTGGCCGCAGCAAGGGGCGATCCAGGTCCAGGAATCCATCCCGACCGGCTACGGCGAGCCGATGGTGTGGTGCTGGTACAACGATGGCGATCCGCAGCCCGTCACCACGGCGAACGGCTTGCTGGAGTTCCCGACCCCGCCGGACGGTCCGTGGAACTTCTACTGCAACTGGTACAACATCCCGACCGGTGGCGAAACCGGCGACACCGGCCAGATCGTGATCGAGAAGTACTGGTGCCCGCCGGTCCTCAACTTCGTGCAGACGCCGACCCGCGCCGATATGATGGGCGCGTGCCAGGAGCAGCCGACCGACGGCGCGAACTTCTCGCTGACCGGACCGACCGCGTCGCCGCAGACATGGCCCGAGATGCAGCCGAGCGGCGCTCCGCCGCAATCGTTCACCTGGACCGACCTGCCGGCCGGTGAGTACACCGTCACCGAGAGCGGTCTCGGCGCGGGCTGGACTTCGACAGTCTACTGCCACGCGTCCAGCGGCCAGGAAAACGGCGCGTCCGACGACGAGATGCTGACCGGTCCGAGCGTCACACGGACGCTGCAGGCCGGCTACACGATCGACTGCGCCTGGTTCAACCAGCCGGGCGAGACGAACGAAAACTCGGTCACGATCTACAAGTGGCAGTGCGAGCCGGGCACGGAGCCCGGGCAGAGCCAGGAGTACTACCAGGGCGGTCTGCCCGACCAGGAAACCGGCCCCTGCGAAACGGTCCATGGCGGCGTGCCGGTCCACCTGATCGACGGCAGCCCGGACCGCCCGCATGACGACGTCACGTCGCACAACACCCCGTCCTGGAGCGGCGTCGTGCTGGACGCGAACGGATCGTTCCAGGTCCAGATGGACGAGCCAGCCGGGTTTGGAACGCCGATGGTGTTCTGCCGCACGCTCGATGACGAGCAGTCCACCGCCGTGGATGCCACCGGCGGGCTGATCACGATCACGCCGGCCGGCGAGCCGTTCGCCTACCAGTGCGACTGGTACAACATCCCCGAGGATCAGTACCAGCTCCACCTCGTGAAGTTCACCTGCGACGCCACGGTCGATCGCAACCTCGGGCTGCCGGATCTCGGCTCCAACCCGGGCTGCGCTCCCGCCGGCGGCGTGTCGTTCACGGCCTCGTTCGGCATGACGCCGGGCTCGGCCAGTTACACCGACGCCAACGGCGAGATCCACTGGCTCGATGTGCCGGGTGGCCCGTGGTCCCTGACCGAAGGCATGATGACGGGCTACCAACAGCCGAAGGTGTACTGCGGCCCGCCGCAGACCACGGAAGCGCCGGAGGTGCCGGTCTCGGATGACTGGACCGTCACGGGCACGCTCGACAGCACCAACCCCCAGATCGTCTGCACGTGGTTCAACTTCGAGCAGCCGGTCGAGAACGGCTGGATCACGGTGCTCAAGTTCCAGTGCCCGCCGGGGACGACGTCGACCGACTTCGGTGTGTTGGCCGAGTCGTGCACGACCCCGCACAACGGCATTGGCTTCAACCTGAGCGGCGAAGGCGTCGACAGCTCGGCCTCGACCGCCGGCGGCCGCGTCGACTGGACCAACCTCGACCAGGGCAGCTACACCGTCACCGAGACGACGACCCTGCCGGGCTACCTGACCCCGGTCGTCTACTGCGGCATCGTGCTGCAGGACGGCGCCCCGCTCGATCCGGGCGATGTGCAGTGGATGAACCAGCCGGTCACCGACCAGGCGATTCAACTGACGCTGGACAACCTGCCCAAGCGGATCGTCTGCAACTGGTACAACATCCCGTCGGACTACGGCGAGATCACGATCTACAAGTGGACCTGCCCGGCCGGATACAACCTGTCGGCGTGGGGCGCGGATCCGAAGGTCGACTGCGCGCAGCCGACGAACGGCGTGACC
>JAEVYR010000607.1 GCA_023392645.1 Chloroflexota bacterium
GAATCAAGCGACTCGACCAGCTCGTGGTGCCGCCGGCGATATCCGTCTTGTCGAACATCGCGACGGAGAGTCCGCGCAGCGCGGCGTCACGCGCGATGCCCGCGCCATTGATTCCCCCGCCAATCACGATGAGGTCGTAGTGCTGATCGGTCAACTGAGCTCGTCCTTCCACCCAAAACGATCCTCAGTCAAGGATACCGGGCACCTGCCGCCGCAACCAGAACACATGTGTGCGGGAGGTCAGCCACGAGCCAGATCCTGATTGACCTTCACCACGGCTGGTGCTAGCATCTGGCTACTTTCTTCGGCTCGAGCAAATCATGACACGCCCGGATACGTGGCCAATGGCAAATTCGCAGGAGCGCGCCATGCCGATGCCTTCGCGTCCGACGATACTGGACATCGCTCGCGCCGCCGGCGTATCGCCGATGCTCGTGTCCAGCGTCGTCACCGGCCAGTACCCCTCAAGCGCCCCGGTCAGCGCGGAGATCGCGACCCGCATCCGCACGGCGATGGCCTCCCTTGGCTATGGCGACCGGGAGGAACCCAAGAGCGACGTTCATAGCCCGCGAACCGTCATGATGCTGGTCCGCGACATGGACAACGCCGCCTCACGCATGCACATCGAGCACGTCCAAATGGCGCTCGCTGGCCACAACCTGCGGCTCACCTTGTGGGAGGGCGAGGGGCTCGAGCCGATCGCCGCCGCCGCCCAGATGCTCCAGGGCGGCGCGATCCATGGCCTGATCGTCGAAACCGACGATGAGACCGCCGAGCCGCTGGCGCGCTTGGGCGCGGCCGCTTACCCCCTGGTCGCGATCGGGCCCAAGACCCGCGCGTCGTCGCACGACGTCATCACCGCCGACGATGGCAACGCCATCCGCGAGGCGATCCTGACGCTCGTCGGTCGGCACATCGAGCATTTCATCCTGATCAGTCCGCGCGACGACTCAAATCGCGACCACGCCACGACGGTCGCGCGCGACCAGTTGCGTGCGCTCGGGGTCGATCCCGGCCGGATCGCCACGCGGTACAGCGCTCACGACGCCGTTGCCGCCTTCGGCATGATCTCGAGCGTGCTCGACACATCGCCCACCCCGCTTGGTGTCATCACGGGATCGGATTCCTGCGCGATCGGCGTGCTGTGGGCGTGCATCCGCGCCGGTCTGCGCGTGCCGGACGACGTCGCCATCCTCGGCCACGGCAACAGTCACGAGGGCGAGATCACCAGCCCGGCGATCTCGACCATCGGCGCGGATCGGGACCGGCTGCGACAGGCGGCCGATCTCATCGCCGAGCGGATCGAGCAACCATCCCTCGCCGGCCGCCACATCATCGAGCCGTGGTCCTTCATCCCCCGCGAGTCAACCTGAGCGATCGCTCTCGGGAGTTGACGAATCAGTCCTCGCATTGCTAGCATCGCCACATCACGACATCGCGGTCCGATTCGGCAGTTACACATGTTGCGAACGTATTGCCCGGTGGTTAAACGTTTCACCACTCAGCTTCTTCGTCAGGATGAGCACGTGCGAGCACGCAGCCGGCCAACCATCACCGATGTCGCCCGCGCCGCGGGCGTATCGGCAACCACCGTCTCCTACGTCCTCTCCGGTCCGCCCACGAAGGCACATCGGATCGGCGAAGCGACGAGGCTGCGGGTGCTCGAAGCCGTGGAACAGATCGGGTACGTCCCCAATCAATCGGCGCGAGCGCTCAGGCTTCGGCGCTCCAATCGCGTGCTCTTTCTCGGTGGTCGGTTCACCAGCCTCTACTCCCAGTCCATCGCCCAATCGATCGAGCCCATCCTTGCCCAGCATGGGTACGCCCTCGAAGTTCGCATCGGTGGCGGCCACGAGCCGCTCCAGCGCGCGATCGCGTCGCTCGATCAACACATCGCCGACGGGCTGATTGCGGAAACCGACGATGACACCGTCGCCGACCTGCGCGAGGCGGCCCAGCGCGGCCATGCGATCGTCGCAATCGGTCCGTCGGCACCCGAACCATCCCTCGATGTGATCCAGAACGACGGCACCGCCGCGATCAACGAGGCCATTCAGGTCCTCCTCGATCGCGGGCATCGACGCTTCCTCCTGCTGAGCGCTCGGGCAGACGAACCATGGGAGCCGCGTATCGTCATTGCCCGCGACGCGCTCGAGCGAGCCGGCATGGCGCCAGAATCGATTGTCATCAGGTTTTGCCCGCACGACAGGATGCACGCGCACGACTTCGCGCTGGCGGAGCTGCCCAACGCGCAGAAGCCGCTCGCCGTGTTCGCCGGTTCGGACCTCTCCGCGATCGGCGTGCTCTGGGCGGCGACCCGGCTTGGCCTGCGAGTGCCTGACGATGTCGCCATCGTCGGCGACGGAAATACGCCGGAAACCAGCATCACCGTTCCGCCCATCACCAGCATCGGCCCCGACGGGAGCGACTTTTCTGTGGCCGCCGAGCTGATGTTGCACCGCCTTGCCCATCCCCAGCGGCCCGGCAGGCATCGAGCCGAGCCACATCACCTCTCAATTCGAAGCTCGACATGATGTCCAGGATCCCGGGTAGTCCGCACGAATGAGCTGGAAGGAGGTACACCGACCAACGCCCCCGACAGGTTGAATGCTTCACCAGGCAATTGAAGGGAACCCCATGCGCTCCAACATCTCACGACGCGATCTGGTCAAGAAATCTGCTGCCGGCGCCGCGGCCGCTCCGTTCCTGCTGAAGGCTCCGGGAGCGTTCGCGCAGGACGCAACGCCCTCCATCGCCAACCCCGGCGAGATCGTCATTCCCGACAGCGGGGCCGATCTGCCCACCGAGGACATCACCTTCCGCTGGATCGACAGCGGC
>JAEVYR010000017.1 GCA_023392645.1 Chloroflexota bacterium
GCCTGGCCGAACTCAGGAGCTCGCCCCGGCCTGCGCCGGCGCCCAGCTTCAGGAGGCGGTAGTCTCTCACCCCTAGACCAAGGGAATCGTTGCGTCGCGGCGACCTTGCGGCGCACCCAGCGCGACAGGGGCCGCCTTCATCGACGTGCGCGTCCCATCAAGCGAGGCGACATTGCCCGCTGCAAACCCACTCGTCATCGAACGGCGGGGGCGCGGGCAAGTCGCCGCTACGGCGTGGGCTGTATCGTCAAACAGCTACCGCTGCAGGAGCTTCGCGTCGCCCGCGACGACCGCCTCGACCTCGTCGCGCGTGGCGCAAAGAAAATCGCCGGCGGTGGTGTGCTTGAGGGCGCTGGCGGCGTTGCCCAGCACGACGGCGCGGCTCAATTGCTCGGGGTTGTCGAGGTAGCTGACGAGGAATCCCGCCGCATAGGCGTCGCCGCCCCCGACGCGATCGACCACCTCGATGCTCCGCCAGTCGGTGCTCGCCAGCACCTCCGCCGAACCCATCGCCATACTCTGGAGCTTCAATTTCCGCGCGCCCTTCGCGCGCTTGCGCGTCAGCGTCGCCGCCGCCACGCCGAGCTTGCGAATCGCCTCGCGCAGGACCTCCTCGTGCGTGCCATCAATATCGAAGAAGGTCCGCAGGTCGCCGCGCGACGCGAAGAGGATATCGACCTTCGGCACGATCTCGGCAAACGCCTCCCGCGCCTCCGCCTCGCTCCAGAGCTTCGAGCGGTAATTGAGATCGAACGACACCGGGACGCCGGTCGCGTTGGCGATGCGCACGGCCTCCATCGCTTCGGCCCGCGCGCCGGGCGAGATCGCCAGCGTGATCCCGCACACGTGGAACAGCGACGCGCCGGCAAGCAACGCCTCCCAGTCGAAGGTGCCGGGCTGCACCAGCGCCATCGCGGTGTCCTTGCGGTCGTAGGTGATCGCCGACGGACGGGGATCGACCCCCTCCTCGAGGAAATAGACGCCGGCGCGGCCCTCGCCCTCGTCGACCCAGTGGATGCCCGAGACATCGACGCCGCTGGCCCGTGCCTGGCGCTCGATCATGCGGCCGAGCGGGTTTCGCGGCAGCGCGGAAACCCACCGCGCCGGCCGGCCCAGGCAGACCGCGCCGATGGCCACGTTCAGCTCGGAACCGCCGATCGTCACATCCAGGCTGATGGTCCGCTCCAGCCGCTCGTTGCCGGGCGGCGTCAGCCGGATCATTGCCTCGCCGAAGGTTACGATCGGCCCGTTGGCGCTGCCGCCCGCCCGCTGCCCGCTCTCCAGATCCTCGCCCATCGTGCCCTGCTGCCTCCGAGATTGCGGAACCGGTTGGGCCGGTTCGCGTACATGCCACAATAGCGGTACTGTACCGCAGCCCCGCGCGATCGGATATATCGATGCCACCCCTGCCCGCGCGCGTTTCCGCGCTTCTCGAAAGCATCGCCCACACCGGCGCGCTGGTCGATACTCGCGTGGCGATCCCCGGCGGCGAGACCACCGTGGGTGTCATGCGCCCCGCCGACACCGATCGGCTGCTGGACCTGAGCGCCAGCGATCCGGAGCAAAACCTGCCCTACTGGGCCGAGATCTGGCCGTCCGGCATCGCCCTTGCCGGCGCGACGGCCGCGCGGCCCGAGCGGGTACGCGGTCGTCGCGTGCTGGAGCTGGGCTGCGGCGTCGGCGTTACGGCGGCCGTCGCCCTCGCCTCCGGCGCGCGACTGACCGTGACCGATTACGCTCCCGAAGCGCTCGTGCTGACCCGAGTGACCTGCCTGCGTCACACGGGCCGCGAGCCCGAACGATGCGAGCGCCTCAACTGGCGCGATCCAGCGGCGCTGCGAGCGGTGACGGGCGATGAGCCGTTCGAGGTCGTGCTCGGAGCCGACCTGCTCTATGAGCGACGCGACATCGTGCCGCTGCTGGCCGCGCTCGACGTACTGATCGCCCCCGGCGGGGCGCTCTGGCTGGCCGAACCCGGCCGACCGCCGGCGATCGAGTTCCTCGAAGCCCTGAAACGTGGCGGCTGGCGCGACGACGCAACCCGCTGGGAGGGGCCGTGGTCCGATCCGGATGACGTTGGCGTCGCGGTCGAATCGCATTGGTTGCGGCGGATGCCTTGACATTTTTGGCGGGAGAGTGCAAAAAGAGCGCAGCGAATCATAAGGCGCCGTGGTTTGCGGAGCACTAGACGCCGATGGTGGTCGTCCCACGCGGGGCGATCATGGTCGTAGGGCGCTTCTGGATCGTCTGGCCGGAGGGACCGGAACCGGGCGTTCACTGTACATCGGTGTAAAGGAGTACCCCATGTCACGAGTGATCTTCGACAATGTCACCAAGGTGTACAGCGGTGGCGGCGAGCCTGCCGTGAGCAACCTCAACCTCGAGGTCGAGGACGAGGAATTCCTCGTGCTGGTCGGCCCGTCCGGTTGCGGCAAGTCCACCGCGATGCGCATGGTGGCCGGTCTCGAGGAGATCAGCGACGGCCGGATCATCATCGGCGATCGCGTGGTCAACGACCTGCCGCCGAAGGACCGCAACGTGGCGATGGTCTTCCAGAGCTACGCGCTGTACCCGCACATGAGCGTGCGCGACAACCTCGCCTACCCGCTCAAGC
>JAEVYR010000132.1 GCA_023392645.1 Chloroflexota bacterium
CTGACAGGATCGGGCTGCGTCGGCGACATCGGGTCGCCGAGCTCATGAAAGGCAGGCAGTCATGCCCCGGTTTTTGATCAAGCGCGACGTCCCCGGCGCCGGCCAGATGTCCGCCGCGCAGCTTCACACGCTGTCCGGCAAGTCCAACATGGTCCTGAGTGACCTCCAGGGTCGCGGCGTCCGCATCCAGTGGGATCACAGCTACGTGACCGACGACACGCTCCATTGCGTCTACGTCGCCCCCAATGCCGACGCGATCCGCGAACATGCCCGCTGCGGCGGGTTCCCCTGCAACGAGATCATGCCGGTCCGTGACCTGATCTCGCCGACGACCGGCGAGGCATGAGCTCGCGCCAATCCATTTGTAGTGCCGCCCCTGTAGCGGACCCGACAAACGACCGGCACTACGGGAACCCGTCGCGAGTCACCCGGATTCCGTATGAGCTCGCGCACTGTCCCCAGGAGAAAGGACCAGACCATGCCCCCTACCAGCCTGAATCGTCGCGCGGCCCTCGCCGCCACGGGAGCGTTCGCACTTGGCGCCACGCTGCCCCTGCGCCCGGTCGCCGCCCGGCAAGACACCGCCGATCCCCTCGCGGGAACCGTCGTCACGCCGCTCAGCGGCGGAGCGCCCGCGCTCGTCCCCGACCACCAACTCCTGCTGCTGCGAGTGACCATGGAGCCTGGCGTGGCGATTCCGCCGCACTCGCACCCGGGACCGGTGGCGCTCTACGTCGATCAGGGGCTCTTCGGCACCGAGTTTTTCGAGGGCGCCGGCACCGTGCAACCGGCGCCGGTCGATGGCACGCCGGTGGCGGCGATCGAGATGGCGCCCGGCGACGACATCCAGATGCTGGCCGGCGATCATCTCTTTTATGATGGCGCCGTGCACACCATGCGCAACGATGGTGACGACCAGCTCGTGCTGCTCGTGGCGGCCTTGTTCGACCCCGATATGCCGGGGTTCATGTTCATGAATATGGACATGGGCACGCCGGCGTCGTGACCCGTCGCGCAGGAAAGCCGGAGGGGATCCGAAACGCCATCCCCGCCCATTCGGCGGTAGCGGCGACACATCAACCCCCTGACGCGTCGCCCGGCGTGGATATGACCGTCACCCCGGCAGCGGCGGGATGCGCGCCGGCAGGAGGCGCTCGACGCCGTGCGCGAGCCGGATCAGGGTCGACTCCGAAAACGCGCGGCCGAACAGGTGCAGCCCGACCGGCAAGCCGCGGGCCTCCCCCATCGGCACCGTGATCGACGGATACCCCGCGAACGCCGCCGCCTGCGTCGATGACCCCGGAAAATCGGTGCCACCCCCGCGCGGGATCGCCGTCGGCACCGCCACCGTCGGCGCGATGATCGCGTCCAGCCCGTGCGCGTCGAGCGCCAGGTCGAGCCCCTCGGCGCGCGCCTTGGTTATCAGGTAGGACACCATCGAGATGTAATAGGGATGGTCGGGTGGCAGCGCGCCCGTCGCCGCCCACAACCCCTCCTGCCCGCAGGACGCCAGCGCCCGGTTGGGATGCGCCTCGTTCCACCGCGCGACCTCCCCGAGTGACCGCACCGGCCCGCCCGGCATGAACCGCTCGAAAAACGTCGCCATCCCCGCCGCGAACTCGGTGTTCACGATCGTGCCGATGCCCGGTTCCGCCGCCATCTCCTCCAGCGTCGGAATGACGACACCGTCGACCACCTCGGCGCCCGCCTCGCGCAGCCGATCGACCACCGCCCACCCGACCGCGTCGGCGTCGGGATCCATGCCCCACACCTGGCGGCAGATGCCCAGCCGGGCGCCGCGCAGGCCATCCGGTTCGAGTGCGGCGGTGTAGTCGATCGCGCCGGCCGCCTGGGCACCGAGCCCGCCCGCCGTCGACGACGGCGCCGCCCAGCGAAACACCCCGTAGGCGGGGTCGTCCGGGTCGTAGCCCGCGATCACGTTCAGCACCGCGGCCGCGTCGGCGACGGTGCGCGCGATCGGACCGGGCGAATCGAGCGTCCAGGTGACCGGCATCAACCCGACCCGGCTCACCAGCCCCACCGTCGGCTTCAGCCCGACGCCGCCGCAGGCCGCCGCCGGGCAGACAATCGAGCCGTTCGTGGCCGACCCGAGCGCCGCCGGCGCGTATCCCAACGCTACCGCCGCCGCCGAGCCCGAGCTGGACCCCCACGGCGACATCGTCGGGTCGTAGGGGTTGCGCGTCTGCCCGCCGCGATCGCTCCAACCCGCCGTCTGGCCGGGTGCGCGGATGTTCGACCACTCGGTCATGTTGGTCTTGCCGAGGATCACCGCGCCGGCCTCGCGCAGCCGCTTCACGATGGTGGCGTCCTCGACGATGGCGTTCTTCGCGAGCGCGAGCGCGCCCGATGTGGTGCGCATGCGGTCGCCTGTGGCGATCACGTCCTTCAGCAGGATCGGGATGCCGTGCAGCGCTCCGGATGCCTTCCCCGCCGCCAGCTCGGCATCCCGGCGGCGGGCGATGGCGGCGGCATCGGGGTTCGTCTCGATTACGGCACCGAAGAACGGGTCGAGCCGCTCAACCCGGCGCATGGCGGCTTCGACCAGCCCGGACGAGGTCACCTCGCCCTGGTCAATCCAGCCCCGCAGCTCGGCGATGCCGGCCTCCGCCAGCGGCGCGTCATCGACCGACGGTGCCTCCGGATCCGGCGCGTCGCCTCCCGATCGAGCAGCGTGGTGCCCAATCGCGGCCCAGGCGGCGGCAGTGATCAGCTCCCGTCGATGGATCATGGCCGCGCCCGATCGCGCAGCCGGTCACCCTGTCCCGTTCCCGACTCCCACACAATGCCCCCTCCACGCCGGCGCATCGTCGCTCCGGCGGGTCGTTCTCCACCGGTTCTACGACAGAACTCGCCGGTTGCCCACCCGGCGGCGCGTCTCGCTGGCAGCAGACGGGCGGCGCAGCCCCGCCGCAACCCTTTCCCGCGCGTCGCGTTTACCCTCTTCACAGGCGATCGACTCGACGAGGGGGACCCGCGTGAGCGTCATGCGAGCCAGCGCCGATGGCGTGCCGACAACCAACGACGCGAACTCAGGCCCGGTCACCACCCTGGCGGAGATTCGCGCCGCCCAGCGCGACCCCGACGCCGCCGCGACGATCTACGCCACCTGGTTCGAGCCGATCTACCGCTACTGCCACCGCCGCCTCGGCTCGCCCGAGGCCGTCGAGGACGCGACCGCGCGCATCTTCGAGCGCGTGCTGACCGCCCTGCCCGACTACCGCCCCGACGAGAATCGCCCCGGCGCGACCTTTCGCTCGTGGCTCTTCGCCATCGCCCACAACACCATCGTCGACCACCACCGGCGACGGCGCTTCCACCTCTCGCTCGACCGCCTGTTGCATCCGCGCGACGATCGGCCGCCGCTCCACCTGCGCGACCCCGGCCGGCCGCCCGACGACCAGGCGATCGGCCACGACACCGACCGCGCCGTGCGCGAGGCGCTGGCCACCCTGCCCGAGCGGCAGCGGCGCATCGTCGAGCTTCGCCTGGCCGGGTTGACCGGCCCCGAGATCGCCACCGCGCTCGACACGACGCACCAGGCGGTGAAGTCGGCCCAGTTCCGAGCCTACCAGACGATGCGCGAGACCCTCACCGCGCTCGGCTACGCCCCGGAGGACCACCGATGACCCACCACGACACGCACACCGGGGCCCTTCCGGAAGACCGCTTCGATCAATGGCTCGATGGCTTCGTCGCGGGGACGCCCGCCGACGCGGAATCGCTCAACGGTACCGACGGCTCGCTGGGCCGGGCGATGTCCAGCGCGCGCCAGCTCCATGGACTGGCGGCGGGGACGACCCCGGCAGCAGCGGCCCAACGACGGATCGAGGAGGACCTCATGCGAAGCGGAGCCCTTGCCGCACCGCGCGGCACGACGTGGATACCGATCGAGAAGGACGCGCGACGGACGCCCTGGTGGTCGCCGACGTCACCGGTGATCGCCGGCGCGCTGATCGTGGCGCTGATCGTCTCCCTCGGCGCGAGCTTCATCGCCACCCAGCGCCCGGCCGAAGGCCCGACCCCCGCCCCCGGCTTCGCCATGGCCTCGCCGAGCACCACAACCGATGGCTCGCTCTCCTGCGGCGCGCCGGGGTACGTCCCCGTTATCGTGAGCGACGACGTGCCCGACACCGGCAGCACAGCCGAGCTCGGCGGACCGCCGATCGTAATCGGCGAGGACGTCGTCACCGCGACCATGGCCGACGGCGAGACCCTCTCCGTCCCCAGCGGGACATCATCGTGGGTCCGCGGCAACGCGATCATCACCATCCAAGAGGACAACTCGAAAACGATTACCCGCCTGTCCGACGGCAAGCAGTGGGACCTGCCCGCTCCCGACGCGACGGTCGACGGCAACTCGCGCTACATCATCACGGCGACCGACGACTCGCTCACCAACCTGGTCATACTCGACATCGAGACCGGCGACATGACAACCACCGCCGATATTCTCGGCGCGCCGTTCGTGCGACCTGTCGAGCTGCAGAACATGTACATGACCGACGAAGCGGGCGCGGTGTCCACGATGTATATCGCCACGGACCCGACCGGCTCCGCAGACGATCCGCCCACGCCGGAGTTCCCGGGCGTGCTGGTCATTCCCGGCTCGCTTTCGGATGCCTACTTCACGATGCTCGCGGCGGACACCCAGGTTTCCCCGGACGGCAAGCTGCTCATCTCAATCCACGAAGTCTTCGACGCACAAACTGGAGATCGGATCCTGCACGAT
>JAEVYR010000297.1 GCA_023392645.1 Chloroflexota bacterium
GCTGAGGGTGATGCCGGTGGCGTCGGCACCGAACCGCTCGGCGGCGCGGATCACCAGCCCACCCCCGCCGCAACCGATATCGAGCAGCCGATCCCCCGGCGCCAACCGCAGCTTGCGGCAAATGTGATCGAGCTTGGCGAGCTGGGCGGCGTCCAGGTCGCTGCTCGCCTGCTCGAAGTAGCCGCAGGAATAGACCATCCTGCTGTCCAGCCAGAGCGCGTAGAAATCGTTGCCGACATCGTAATGCGACCGCACCGCGGTCCGGTCACGCCCGCGCGAGTGGCGCGGCCCGAACCGACGACCAGTGCGGCCGGCGGCGTGCTCGGCGTGGTCGACCTCATCCCGCGGCAGCGACCGCAATAGCGGCACGAGCCGGGCGATGCGGCCGGGCGAGCGCAACCGCTCGGAGAGGCGATCGGCGAGACCGGTCGCCTCTTCGAGGCTGCCATCGACGTCGAAGTCGCCGCGCAGGTAGGCCTCACCGAGCGCGAGCTCGGAGGGCGGCAGCAGCATCCGGCGCAGCGCCCCGGGTCGGTCCAGGCGGATCGTGAAGCGGCTCGTTCCAGCCTCCGGCCCATCGCCGGTTCCGTCCCAGTACCGGACCTCGAACGCCCGCTCGGCGGGCGGTCCGAACAGCTCGGCGAGCACGGCTCGGGCGGTGTCGGTCGAGGGAGTCGGTGCTGGGGTCTCCACGGCTCGCGGCGCATCCTGGACGATAGGCACGGCGGTCACTCCTTTCCAAACCTTCGCGCATGGTGGTCGAGGGATTTGCCAGCATCCCGCATGCCAGCGGTGCGGTGAGCTTCCGGGCTGGTACGCTTGCACGAGCAATTCGCGCTCGCGGGCGGTCCGCGAGCGTTGCTGTGTATGAACCAGGTTTGAAAGGAATGTGCCGATGCGGCCTCGTGGATGTCTGCTCTCGATCGGCGTGCTGGCCTTGCTGGCGCTGCTCTGCTGCGTGGTCGGCTGGTTCGTCGGGGTTCCCCGGATCCAGGATTCGATCGCCGACGGCATCAGCGAGGGGCTCTCGACGGAGGTGGCACAGCAGTTCAACCGTGCCGGCCTGCCGGCGGGCGAGGCGGGGACCTACACGATCTCGATGACCGATCTGCAGGAGCAGATGCGAACGCAGGACAACACCGGAAACGTCGACGACGTCGCCTTCACGGCGCAGAACGGCACGCTCGAGCTGAGCTTCGGCAGCCAGGGTCAGTCGTTCGACTACTCCGGCGTCCCGGTCGCGCGGGATGGCCGCTTCGAGCTGACCGATGTCAGCACCAACGGCGGCGGATTCCTCGAACGGCTCTTCCCGGCCGACAAGCTCGCCGACGCGGTCGAGGGCGGCGTCAACCGGTACTTCGACGCGCAGGGACTCCGGATCACCAGCGTGACAGCCGAAAACGACCAGCTCGTGATCGAGGCGGAACCGGCCGGACGCTGAGCCGGCACCAGAAGGACCGCCGTCGTGGTGGCGATGGATCGCGGCCGCCACAGGTCCGGCGCTGCTGGAGCGCATCCGGATTCCGTCCCACCCGAGACGGGCAGCGCGTCACCGGCGATGGCGATGCAGGCGTGCTGACCATCGCATCGTGACACGAAATCCCGGCGGGGATGCCGTTCAGGCGAGGTGGCATGCTGGCGGATGCCGACCCCGCCATGGTGCAATGAGCTCGTGAACGCGCGCGAGACACCCACCGGCATCACAAACCAGCGCCTCCTGCTGATGGCAATCGCCGCCGGCACGACGCTCGCGCCGCTGAACTCGACGATGATCGCCGTCGTGCTGCCGGATATCCAGCAATCGTTCGATACGTCGGTCACGGCCACGACCTGGCTGGTGACGATCTACCTGATCACGATGGCCGTGGGGCAGCCGATCGGCGGCCGGCTGGGCGATCAGTTCGGCCGGCGGCCCGTCTATCTCATCGGACTGGCCTGGTTCATCGCCGCCTCGGTCGGCTGCGCGGTGGCGCCGAGTCTCGGCTGGCTGATCGCCTTTCGCGTCCAGCAGGCGATGGCGGGCACGCTTATCTTTCCCACCGGCGCGGCGCTGGTGCGCGAGGCGATCCCCACCGAGCGGCGCGGGCTGGCCTTCGGCATGATCGGCCTGAGCGCGTCCGTCGCGGCGGCATCGGGCCCACCGATCGGCGGCGTGCTCTCGCACGCGTTCGGCTGGGCGTCGATCTTCTGGGTCAACCTGCCGCTGGTGGCGCTCGTCGGCGTGCTGGCGTGGCGGAGCCTGCCCGCCCGCAGTGGTCCGGCCCCGGCACGAACCCGGCTCGATTTCGCCGGCATCGGCCTGATGACGGTCGCGCTGGGCGCGATCATGCTGACACCGACGCTGCTTAACCTCGACCGGCCCGCGCTGGCCGCCGGCGCGGTGCTGGCCGGGGTCGTCGCCGGGTGGTCGTTCCTGCGTCACGAGCAGCGGGTGGTGGCGCCGATCGTCGATCTCACCCTCTTCCGACGGCGGCACTTCGCGGCGGCCTGCGCCTCGATCATGCTCGGCAACATCCTGATGTACACCACGTTGCTGGCGATCCCGCTCTATCTGGAACACGCGCGCGGCGAGAGCGTCAGCCGCACCGGCCTGATGCTCGGCGCGATGTCGGTGCTGGCCGCGCTGGCGACGCCGCTCGGCGGTCGCTGGGCCGACCGGTTGGGTCGCTGGCAACCGGCCGTGGCCGGCGCGCTGATCGCCTGCGCGGGGACCTTCCTGATCGGCCTGGCGCTCGGCGCGGGCGGGACCGCATTTCTCGTGTTCGCGCTGACCGTGCTGGGGCTCGGACTGGGCATTTCCGGGGCGCCGGTGCAGGCGGCGTCGGTGGAATCGGTTCCGGCGGGGCAGTCGGGATCGGCGTCGGGCATTTACTCGACGTCGCGGTACGTCGGCAGCGTGATCGGAACGAGCGCGCTGGCGCTGCTGTTCGCGAGCGAGCCCGACCCGGGCGACACCGCCCGCTTCGTCGCGCTGTTCATGGCGCTCGGCGTCATCGCGATCGCCGGTATCGCCGCCAACAGCCGCATCGCCGATCGCACCCCGTCCACCTCACCCGCCGCCACGGCGCATTCCTGACGGCTGCGGTCGGCGACGGCCGCACAAGGCAACCGCCGTTGCGGCGAACTGGCGGCGCATCCAGATCGCCGACGATTCCGCGGAAGCCGCCAATGTCGCCTCGTGCCAGCTCCTGAAGTCGAGGCCCTCACCGTCGAACCCGAACCAGGCCGTCGCGAGGCGCCCGGTCCGCGTTTCCTCCATCGTGGACGCTCGCAACTGTCGCATTGTCACCCCCTCCACAGGAATCGCATGCGTTCCGCGCGGCGACGGCCGGACGCGTGGCGCCGGTCCCGGAGAGCGTGCGCGGGGCTACCCACAGGTCGGCTTTGGAGCCTGCGCCGAGAAGCGTGGTATGCGGGTTGCGTCACAGGGGATTCAGGAGGGCTCGGGCGCGGCACAAGAACGTTTACCACCCGCCCCACTAAGAATGCACCGACAGGCACCGAAAGGGAGAAAACCATGAGCAACCGTGATTCCACGTTCAACGATTCCACCCATACCGACCCCTGGGAAGCGGCGCAGCGGCGACCGCAGTCCGGCTCGACCGGCGACAAGGCGCGGGATGCGAAAGACGACGCGCTGCACAAGGCCGCCGACTCGGTGAATCAGGCCGAGCAGAAGGGTCGCGAGGCCCGCGAGAAGGCCGGCAAGATGGCCGACAAGGCACAGCATGGCGCCGATGAGGGCATGCACAAGGCCGCCGAGACGATGGACCAGACGGCGGACAAGCTTCGCCAGCGTGGCGGCGAACAGGGCGGCACGATGGGGCAGGTGGCGAATACGGCCGCCGATACCCTCGACTCGGCCAGCGGCTATCTGCAAGGCACCGATACGGCCGAAATGATGGATCAGGTCGAGGCCTACATCCGCAAGAACCCGGTGCAGTCGCTGCTGATCGCCGCCGGTGTCGGCTTCGTGGTGTCGAAGGCGTTCAAATAGGACCGCTTCACGGCGCAAGAGGAGTACACGATGGATAACAATCGCGCCGTAAGGCGGCCGCCTGACACCGGGGAATCGCTCGGCGACACGGTCACCGGAATCGTTCAGGACCTGCAGGAGATCGTCCGCGGCGAGGTCCAGCTGGCGAAGACGGAGATCAAGGAAGACGCCAGCCAGATGGGCAAGGCGCTGGGAATGATCGGCGCGGCCGCATTCCTGGGGCTGACGGGGTTCATCTTCCTCATGCTCGGGGTGACCTACCTGATCAACAAATCCCTCGAAATGTGGCTCTCAGCCGGCATCGTCGGCCTGGCGCTGCTGATCATCGGCGGAATCGTCGGCATGGTCGGCAAGAGCCAGATGCAGCAAGCGAACTTCGTGCCAGAGCAGACGATCGACTCGGTCAAGGAGGACAAGGAATGGGCAAGTCATCAGATCAACTCCGTGAAGAGATAGACCAGCAACGCGCCGACGCGGGCGCGAAGATCGATCACCTGCAACACCAGGTGGAAAGCCAGGTGGATGGTGCCCGCGAGCAGGTGATGGACACCGCCGAACAGGTGCGCGATGAGGCGTCGGCGATGGTCACCGACACCGTGGACTCGATGAAGCAGAGCATCGAGAACTTCGACTTCGAGCGACACGTCCAGGAGCGGCCGCTGGCGTCGGTCGGCGCGGCGCTGCTGGGCGGGTTCCTGCTCGGCGCCGTGCTGGGCGGTGACGACGATCATCGTCGCCATCAGCAATCGGTCAGCTACAACGGTGGCCAGGGACACGACCATGGCGGCGGCCCCGACGTGAGCGGCATGGCGAACGCGGTCCGCAGCGCGGCGAAGAAATCCGGGCTGGAAGACACCATTTCCAACGCTGGCGCGGCGCTGATGGGCAGCGTCACCGAGCAGCTCAAAGGCATGCTCGACCAGAGCTTCCCGGGCTTCAGCGAGAAGCTGGACACCGCCCAGCACAAGCAGGGGTCGTTCACCGACAAGTCCCGCGCGACGCAGCGCGAGGCACAGCAGGCATAACGACCGATCGCACGACGAGGTGCGTCAGGAGGGGACCAGGCGGCAACGCCTGGTC
>JAEVYR010000443.1 GCA_023392645.1 Chloroflexota bacterium
GCAGCCGGCTGATCTCCCATGCGCCGGACCGCTCCGATGCCTGCCCTTCCATGCTGTTGCCCCACTTCTGAAGCGTCCACATCAGGTTCGGCGCGGCCAGGTACAGGATGCCGATACCGATGAAGACCAGGCCACCGACGATTGCCACTGCGGTCATGCGATCACGCTCCTTCCTGACACCTATCGTAACCCGATCACAATCGATGCCGCCTTCCCGCTCCGCAAGAGCGAAATGCGGTAATGTAGACAGCAGGAAACGACACCCGACAACCGAGGCGCGAACACCAGCATGCCCGAACCGGAAGCGCTCGCCCGAATAGCCATCGACCGCCAGCTCGCAGCCGCCGGCTGGGTCGTGCAGGACCGCGACGCGCTCAACCTCTTCGCCGGCCCCGGCATCGCCATCCGCGAGGTCTCCATCCCCGGCGCCGGCGAGGCCGACTACCTCCTCGTCGCCGGTCGCAGGGCCGTCGGCATCGTCGAGGCGAAGGCCGAAGGCACCACCCTCACCGGCGTCGAGACGCAAACCCGCGTCTACGCCGAGGGCCAGCTCGACGGCATCCCCGCCTGGACCCTGCCGCTGCCCATGCTCTACGAGAGCACGGGCAAGGAGACCCGCTTTACCAACCTGCTCGATCCCGAGCCGCGCAGCCGCCCGGTCTTCACCTTCCACCGGCCCGACACGCTGGTCGAGTGGTCGAAGGCCGCTTCGGCGAACGTCTCACCCAACGGCCGCATGGCCGCCGAGCCGGGCGCCGCCTACGACTGCGACCCGCTGACCCTCGCCGGCCGGCTCCAGCGCCTGCCCGACACGATCGATGACCCCAAGCTCTGGCCCGCCCAGCGCCAGGCGATAGTCGGCCTCGAAGCGTCGCTGAAGCAGAACCGCCCCCGCGCCCTGATCCAGATGGCGACCGGATCCGGCAAGACCTTCACCGCCATCTCGGCGATCTACCGGCTCATCCGCCATGCCGACGCGAAGCGAGTCCTCTTCCTCGTCGACCGGGCCAACCTCGGCAAGCAGACCTTCAACGAGTTTCAGCAGTTCACTACGCCCGACGACGGCCGCAAGTTCACCGAGCTCTACAACGTCCAGCACCTCCGCTCGAACACCATAGATCCGGTCTCCCGCGTCTGCATCGCCACCATCCAGCGCGTCTACTCCATCCTCTCCGGCGATGAGGAGCTCGACGAGTCGCTGGAGGAGGGTTCGATGTTCGACTCGGCGCGCGGCATCGAGCCGAAGCGGGAGGTCCAGTACAACCCCGCCGTGCCGATCGAGACCTTCGACATCATCGTGATCGACGAGGCGCACCGCTCCATATTCAACCTCTGGCGGCAGGTGCTGGAGTACTTCGACGCCTACCTGATCGGCCTCACCGCCACGCCCAACAAGCAGGCGTTCGGCTTCTTCAACCAGAACCTTGTCATGGAGTACACCCACGAGGACGCCGTTCGCGACAACGTCAATGTCCCCTTCGAGGTCTACCCCATCCGCACCCGCATCACCGCCGAGGGGTCGACCGTCGAAGCCGGCTACCAGATCGACTACCGCGACAAGAAGACCCGCGAGCGCCGCTGGCGGGAGCTGGACGAGGACTTCACCTACGCCGCCAGCCAGCTCGACCGCGACGTGGTCGCGATGGACCAGATCCGCACCGTCGTCCGCACGTTTCGCGACCGGCTCTTCACCGAGATCTTCCCCGGCCGCACCGAGGTGCCCAAGACGCTGATCTTCGCCAAGGACGACACCCACGCCGACGACATCGTCCAGATCGTCCGCGAGGAGTTCGGCAAGGGCAACGACTTCTGCCAGAAGATTACCTACCGCACGACCGGCATCAAGCCGGAAGACTTGCTCGCACAGTTCCGCAACAACTACAACCCGCGCATCGTCGTCACCGTCGACATGATCGCCACCGGCACCGACGTCAAGCCGATCGAGATCGTGATGTTCATGCGCACCGTCAAGAGCCGGGGCTACTTTGAGCAGATGAAGGGACGCGGCGTGCGCGTGATGCCAACCGACGACCTCCGCCGCGTCACGAAGGATGCCCTTGCCAAGACCCACTTCGTGATTGTCGACGCCGTCGGCATCGTCGAGACGGAGATGAAGGACGCCCCGCCGATGGAGCGGCGCAAGTCGCTTTCGTTCCAGCGGCTGATGGACATGACCGCCTGGGGCAGCATCGGGCAGGACGAGCTCTCCTCCCTCGCCTACCGGCTGACGAAGGTCGAAAAGTCGCTCACCGCCGAGCAGCACGAGCAGGTTCGCACCGTCGCCAACGGTACGTCCCTTCACCAGATCGTCGCGAAGCTGGTCGAGGCGTCCGACCCCGACCACCATATTGAGCGCGCCCGTCTGGACAACGGCATCCCGGAACACGAGATGCCGACCGACGCTGAGATCGATGCCGCCCGCGAGGCGATGGTCGACGAGGCGATCGCGCCCCTGGCCGCTAACCCGACTCTCCGCAACGCGCTGATCGAGCTCCAGGCCCGCAGCGAGCAGGTAATCGACACGCTCTCCCGCGACGAGGTGATCGCCGCCGGGTTCTCGCCGGAGGCGAAGGACCGCCTCGTCGCGATGACCCGCGACTTCCGCCAGTTCATCGAAGAAAACGCCGACGAGCTCGCCGCACTCCAGTTCTTCTACAACCGTCCCTACGGCTCTCGCCCGACGCTGAAGGATATCCGAGAGCTGGCGAAGCTGATCGAGGCGCCCCCGCGCAACTGGAGCGTCGATGCGCTCTGGCGCGCCTACCAGCAGGTCGAGGGCAGCCGCGTCCACGGCTCCGGCCAGCGCGTGCTGACCGACCTCGTCTCGCTGGTCAAATACGCGGCCGGCATGGATGATGAGCTGGTGCCCTTCCGGGTGCAGGTCGACGAGCGCTTCGCCGCCTGGCTGGCGCAGCAGGAGGCGGCGGGCCGGACCTTCTCGCCCGAGCAGCGCCGCTGGCTGGAAATGATCCGCGACCAGATCGCCGGCAGCTTCGCCATCGAGCGGGACGACCTCGACGAGGCGCCCTTCAACCGCCACGGCGGGCTCGGGAGGCTCTACGCCCTCTTCGGTGACGACTATCAGCAAATTCTGGATGAGCTCAACGAGGCACTGGCCGCATGAGTCGATTCAACGGTGAATTACCTGACGGTTGGCGATGGAGCACGCTGGGCGCGGAATTCAAGTGGGGCAGTGGCGGCACTCCCAAGAGTACCGTTCCCGCCTATTACGATGGCGGCATACCTTGGGCGGTCATTGGCGATCTGAACGACGGTGTCGTTCGCGCTACGGCAAGAACGATCAGCGACGAAGGACTTCGCAATAGTTCGGCGAAGTGGATTGACGAAGGCGCGATCCTTATCGCCATGTATGGGTCGATTGGGAAGCTCGGCATAGCTGGCAACGCGCTTACCACCAATCAGGCTATAGCTTTCACGAAACCCGAGACTGTCAACCCACGCTATCTTTTCTGGTACTTGCGCTCGATACGCTCCGAGCTGACGTCACTTGGAAAGGGCGGGACGCAGAGCAACATCAGCCAGACCGTAATCAAGTCGATTCCGTTCCCAGTTGCCCCGTGCGAAGTGCAGGACAGGATTGTCGAAGAGATCGAGACACAGCTCGCCCGGCTGGACGACGCCGTCGCTTCCCTCCAACGCGCCCGCGCCCGACTCAAGCGCTACAGGGCGTCTGTGCTCAAGGCCGCCTGCGAGGGGCGGCTTGTCCCGACCGAAGCGGAGCTCGCCCAGCAGGAGGGCCGCGACTACGAACCGGCATCTGTCCTGCTCGACCGCATCAAGGCCGATCGGGAATCCAGCGCCAACGGCAAGCGCCGCAAGAGCAAGAAGGCGGCTCCGCTCGACAGGTCGAGGATGCCTGAGCTACCTGGCGGGTGGGCATGGGCAAAAATTGCAGAAATTGCAGACGTCGGCACAGGTGCGACACCGCTTCGGTCAAACAAGGCCTTTTACGACGGTGGCAGCGTCCCTTGGGTTACCAGCGGCGCGCTCAACGATGACAGAGTGACAGAGGCGCGCGAGTACGTCACGAGTAAGGCACTAGACGAAACCAATCTGACTCTCTTTCCGTCTGGCACATTGCTCATCGCGATGTACGGAGAAGGCAAGACCAGAGGCAAGTGCTCCGAGTTGGCGATAGAAGCGGCGACGAACCAGGCGATTGCAGCGGTCGTGTTTGACGAGGCATCACGGCCGCTGAAGGCGATGGTGAAGCTGTTCTTGGCGAGCAGCTACGAAGACATGCGTCGTGCCGCTAGTGGCGGGGTTCAACCGAACCTAAACCTTAGCATTATCAAGAACATCGGCGTCCCGATTCCCCCGCTTTGCGAGCAGGAGCGGATCGTCGAGGAGGCCGAGCGCCGACTGACCATACTCGATCAAGTGGAATCTGCGGTAGGCAGGAACCTCAAACGCGCCGAGACGCTGCGGCAGTCAGTTCTGAGATCGGCGTTCAGCGGCCGCAGGTTGCAAGTTGAGCAAGTGGCGGAAAATTTGGCATGAAGCAGGTTGAGTCGCCGAGCTCTAAGCAGACCCAAAACCCGCTCCAAACCAATCAGCATGCTCCTGAAAACTTCGCGCCGACACTTGCGATGACATTCATCATAGGGGTCATGGCAGTCGTCATCTGCTTCGTACTCGTGGATCGTGATCCCGACACGATAGTCATCGATCCGAACGGCGATCCAACCGAGGTGTTCAACGCGACGACAGCCCTCGACTACGCTGATCGCATTTCTCGGATCGCAGAAGTCACCGTCGGCGGTGTACTAACGCTCACACTCGCCTTGGTCGGCTTCAGCTGGCTCAGTACTAGCGTTCGGATCGACAGAGACCGACAGGAGCTGGTTGAGCACAAACAGCGGCTCCAAGACGACCTCGAACACCGATTCGAAAAGAGTACGGAGAGTTACGAGGGCGACATTATCGCTCTCAAGGCAGCAATTGGCCGGCTTGAATCTGAGGTGAAAACCAACCACGCACGCTACCTAAACAGTCTTGAACACATGCTCTCCAGACAGAACCAGCCCGCTGAGACGCAGTTCCCGAAGACGCTGAATAGGGGATATCCGGATATATCTGACTTGGCGGATGCGCGAGACAATGTCCTCCTAGCCATCGAAAGGAAGGATGACTTGCTAGCCTGGAACAGTTTCGCCGACTTTGTTGGCAAACTCAGCACTGCTATCGCCGGGTTTGCGCATAGCGACAAATTCGCCCGGCGACAGCACATACACGGTGATAATCTGGAAGGTCCAACTCAACTCCATGCGTCCAATGCGCTCGTCGAGCTCCTATCAGTATCGACCGTCATGGAGCCGATGAAGGAGTTCGTTTCGCGCGTTCCGATGACCTTATCCCTGGAGCGAGGGCGCGATTGTGCCGTTGAGTTGGGTCAAGTATTGGGTGTTCTGGAGGAGCAGGCAGCGTCGGCACCACCTCTTCAAGAGGTCCGGTATCAACCGATTGCAATGGCCCTGGACTCTCTGATCCTTACACTTGAGTCTCGATTGTACGCACGACCCACCTGACTGCAAAGCAGAAATCCTGGTCGAAAAATGCCAGTTCAACGAGCCGATGAACGAAGGAGACTTGTTGTCATGTCCAACAATAGGCAGGTCGTTGACAAGCTCTGGAACTACTGCAACCTTCTTCGCGACGACGGCCTCTCCTACGGCGACTACGTCGAGCAGCTCACCTACCTGCTCTTCCTCAAGATGGCCGACGAGCGCACCGAGCCGCCGTACAACGAGAATTCCTTCATCCCCGCCGGACTCGACTGGAACAGCCTCGTCGCCCTTGACGGCCCCGAGCTGGAGACGCAGTATCGGCACATCCTCGAGTCGCTCGCCCGCGAGCCGGGCATGCTCGGCACCATCTTCCAGAAGTCCCAGAACAAGATCTCCGACCCCGCCAAGCTCACCCGCCTCGTCCGCGACCTCATCGACCGCGAGCGCTGGCTCTCCCTCGACACCGACACCAAGGGCGACGCCTACGAGGGGCTGCTGGAGCGCAATGCGCAGGACACCAAGGGGGGAGCCGGCCAGTACTTCACCCCGCGACCCCTCATCGACGCCATCGTCGACTGCGTCCGCCCCCAGCCCGGCGAGACGATCCACGACCCCGCCGCCGGTACCGCCGGTTTCCTGCTCTCCGCGCACCGCTTCATCAGCGAGAACTACGACCTCGACCGCGACGAGAAGCGACACCTGCGCCTCGATGCGCTCTCCGGCACCGAGCTGGTCCCCGGCGTCGCCCGCCTCGCCGCCATGAACCTGCTGCTGCACGGCGTCGGTCCGCTCAAGGGCGACGAGGGCGAATCGCCGATCGCGGTCAAGGACAGCCTGCTCTCGCGCGGCACCACGCGCTACGACGTCGTCCTCACCAACCCGCCCTTCGGCAAGAAGTCGAGCGTGCTCGTTGTCAATGAGGAGGGCGAGCAGGAACGCAGCACCACGTCCATCGTCCGCGACGACTTCATCGCCACCACCAGCAACAAGCAGCTCAACTTCCTCCAGCACGTGAAGAACATCCTCAAGGTCAACGGCCGCGCGGCGGTCGTTGTCCCGGACAACGTCCTCTTCGAGGGCGGCGCCGGCGAGACGATCCGGCGCGACCTGCTCAAGACCGCCGACGTCCACACCCTGCTCCGCCTGCCCACCGGCATCTTCTACGCGCAGGGCGTCAAGGCGAACGTGCTCTTCTTCGATGTGAAGGAGGCCAGCGAGCGACCGTGGACCCGCAGGCTCTGGATCTACGATCTCCGCACCAACAAGCACTTCACGCTCAAGACGAAGCAACTCCAGCGGAGCGATCTCGACGAGTTCGTGAGCTGCTACCACCCGGAAAACCGCGAGGACCGCGCGCCGACCTGGTCGGAGGACAACCCGGACGGCCGCTGGCGCTCCTACGACTACGAAGAGCTCGTCGCCCGGGACAAGGCCAACCTCGACATCTTCTGGCTGCGCGACGAGAGCCTCGACGATGCTGCCTCCCTCGAAGACCCCGACGTCATCGCCGCCGAGATCATCGAGGATCTCCAGACCGCCCTCGACGAGATCTCCCTCATCTACCCCGACCTCGCCGGCCCGCCAGATGCGCCCGATCGGGTGTAGGGGACGTCTTGACCGCGCTGGCCAGCGTTCGGTGAATGCCAACGGGCGCGCGGTCAATGGCGTCCCACTCTA
>JAEVYR010000450.1 GCA_023392645.1 Chloroflexota bacterium
GCCTTCTCCACCCCTTGTACGGAATTCGGGTGGCTCCGGGATCAGGCCGTGGCGGTGCCGAGGGTGCCCATCGCCTCGTCCGGCTCGGTCGGCATCTCGTCGATCTCCCGCACCGGCGACCACCAGACCCACGCGCCGGCGAAGAACATCCCCGCCACGCCGATGAGCAGCGCCGGCTGCACCCCGATCGCCTCGCCCAGCGCGCCCCCGATGAACGCCCCGATCGGCTGCAGGCCCGTCACCAGCACCATGTCCGATGCCGCGACACGTCCCAGCAGCCGGTCCGGCGTGACCGCCTGGCGCAGGGTCCCTTCGGTGATCTCGAAGATCACCAGCATCATCCACTGCGCGAACTCGGCGAACAGCACCAGCGGCAGCGCGTAGTCCGGCGCCAGCACCGCCATCGGGATCGTCAGGCCGAACGCCCCGAACAGCACCGCCGACCAGACAATCGTCGGACCGGTCCCCAGCGCCCGGATCACCGCCGTGGTGATGAGGCTGCCGAGCAGCCCGCCGACGCCGCCAGCCGCGTAAATGAACCCCACGCCGCGCGCCGACAGGTCGAGCTCGTTCAGCATGTAGAGCGGGTAGCCGGCGAGAAAGGCCCATCCGGCCAGCACGATCGTGGCGTGACTCCCGGCCAGCGCGCGCAGCAACGGCGAGCGCACCACAACGTCGATGCCCTGGCGAATCTCCCGCATCATCGGCCCATGCTCGGCATGCGGCCGCGCCGCTGGCTCTTGGTACGAGATCCGGGCGATCCGCAGGCCGGACCAGAGGTAGGTGAGCGCGTTGATGGCGATCGTGGCGGGCCCGCCGATCGCGCCTACGAGCGATCCGGCCAGCGACGGACCCGCCACCTGCGCGACCGAGTTGCTCGACAGGATCCGGCTGTTGGCCGACGGCAGCAGCTTGCGCCCGACCAGTCCGGGCATGTAGGGCACCCACGCCGTCTGGAAGAACACCTGGAGTAGCCCGATCACGACCTCTACCGCGACCAGCAGCGCGAAGGACGTCATGTCGAGCAGCGCCGCGATCGGGATCGTGGCCACGGCGAGCGCCTGGGCGAGGTTGGTGACGACCATGACCGGCTTGCGCCGGTGCCGGTCGACCCATGCGCCGGCGAAAAAGCCCACCAGCAGCCGCGGGATGCCGGCGGCCGCGCCGAGGATGCCCATTTCCAGCGGCGAGGCGCCGAGGCTGAGCACGGCGTAGAGCGGGATCGCGACAAGGGAAAGCTGCGACCCGAGCTGCGACCCGGCACGGCCACTCCACAGCCGCATGAAGTCGGTATGGGACCAGAGCGGATCGTCCCGCAGGAAGGAAGGGACGAGCGAGCGGCGCTCGCGCGGCGAGCGGCCCGGTGATGGCGATGACATGACGAAAACGAGCTCCCGATTGCGGGAGCCTGCAAATGGTGCGCAGGCTCCGCTGTCCATGTGCGCGGGCGGTGTTGCCACCGCGTTCAGGTCAGGACAGCGGCTCGTCTTGCATCCGGATGAAGTCCGGTCGCCAGGTAATCATCGCGATGTCGCGGCTCCATCGTCGCGAGTGAGAAAAAGACCCGGGCATCACTATACATCACGCCCGCCCAGCGCGCTCGCGCCGTGGCACGGTCCCTGCTTGACCTGTATCCACCGAGCTCGATGCCGCCCCGGGTCGTCCCATGCGCCGGCGCGGCTTGCCGAAGGAGGCACTACCCATGAGCATCAATCCAGGCAGCGAGGATCCGCGACGCGACAACCTGCTCGCGATGATCAAGGAGGGCATGAAGGTCGTCGACGCTGACGGCGACGATGTCGGCACCGTCAGCTACGTCCAGATGGCCCACCTCAACGATCGCGACGACGTCGGCGCGGCGAACCGCGACGAGGGCGGGCTCTTCGACCTCACGCCCGACAACGATCGGGGCGACGAGGGCGTGCTCGGCGAAGTCTTCGGCATCGGCGACGACGTCACCGAGCGCATGGAGCGCAGCGGCTACGTCAAGATCGACGCTTCCGGCATCTTCACCGGCGACAAATACGTCGAGCCCTACCAGATCGCGTCGGTCGACGGCGACACTGTCCGCCTGGTCGTCGACAAGGACGATATCGAGAAGCCGGCCTGATCCCGGGCGGCCGGTATACTGGCGGCGGGTTCCGGCACCGGCGGCGATTGGCCGCACGAGCAACCAGACAGGCAGGAGCGCGCCGCCACACGTGATCACCCTCGACTTCCTCGGCACCGGCACATCGACGGGCGTCCCGGTCATCGGCTGCGACTGTGAGGTCTGCACCTCGCACGACCCGCGAGACGCCCGCTTGCGCTCGTCGGTGATCGTCCGGCGGGGCGACACGACCATGCTTGTGGACACCTCGCCCGATTTGCGCGCCCAGGTGCTGCGCGACCCCGTGCCGCGCATCGACGCCGTCCTCTTCACCCACGCCCACGCCGATCACACCGCCGGGCTCGACGAGCTGCGCCGCTACAACGCGATGCAGCAGGAGCACCTGCCGGTCTGGGCCAGCCGCGACACCGCCGAGAACCTGCGGAAGCGATTCGACTACGCCTTCATCGATCAGTATCCGGTCTATGGCGTCATCCCCGATCTCACCCTGCATGAGATCGACGACGCGCGCCCGATCCGCGTCGGCGCGATGGATATCGTGCCGGTGCCCGTGATGCACGGCCGGCTGCCGATCCTCGGCTTTCGCTTCGGCTCGATCGCCTACCTGACCGACGTCAAGACGATCCCCGAGACCTCGTTGCCACTCCTGCAAGACCTCGATGTGCTCGTGTTGACGGCGTTGCGCAAGCACCCGCACCCGGCGCACATGTCGCTGGAGGAGGCACTCGCCGCCGTCGAATTGCTGCAACCGCGACACACGCTGTTCACACACGTCGCCCACGATATGGGTCGGTACGAGGTCGTGGCGCCGACGCTGCCGCCAAACGTCGCTCTTGCCACCGACGGGTTGCGTGTGGTCGTGGATGACGAATCCGGCCACACCGACCCGGTCCGATTCGAACGACCCGAGAGCATATCGAGGAGCCGCACGTGATCGTTACCACCACGGGAGCCATCGAGGGCCACGAAATCGACGGCTATCTGGGCGTCGTCAGCGGGCGCGCCACCACCAGGGTGAAAGTGGTGCGCAGCATCGTCGCCGAGCTGCGCGACCGCCTCGGCGGCCGTATCGTCGCCGGCACCTACCGGTCGGATCGCCCCGATCCCTATCAGGTCGAGTTCGCCGAGGCGCGTCAAAACGCGATCGCGGATCTGGAGCGGGTCGCCGCGGCGCCCCACGCGGACGCCGTGGTCGGCGTTCAGGTCGACTCCCGCACCGAGGCCGGCGGCACGATGATGATCGTCACCGCGTCGGGCACCGCCGTTCGCGTGAAGCGAGCAGCGCAGGCGGGAGAGATGCGCGCATGATCGTCACCACCACGAACGTCGTCCAGGGGCACCCCGTCGACGCCTACCTCGGCGTCGTCACCGGCGAGACCATCCTCGGCGCGAACATCATGAAGGACGTCTTCGCGGGGATTCGGGACATCGTCGGCGGGCGTTCCGCCGCCTACGAGAAGGA